>WHTS01000004.1 GCA_009377585.1 Betaproteobacteria bacterium | reverse complement strand
TAGAAGCTTGATTCCCGCTCCAATATCTCTCGTCGCTAACCCGACGGCGCCTCGTTCCGACCGTGAATTCCAAACCGGCCAATTGCTACGAAATTCGCGCCGGCGCTGACAATCGGCGCGGCCTGCTGTCCACGCTGGCCCGGCGGGAGGTGGAGGAAGCGGGCAAGACGCTGGCTCGGGAGCGCGGCATCCCGTTCCGCATGGCGGACAACGGCGAGCGCATCAGCGGCACCTACCGGCAGCCCGTACAGCTCGTCAGCGGCAAGTACGCGCTGGTGGAGCGCTCGCGCGAGTTCACGCTGGTCCCCTGGCGGCCGGTGATCGAGAAGCAATTGGGCCGGCAGGTCGCCGGCCTCGTTCGCGGCGAGGGCATCTCCTGGGAGCTCGGCCGCAAGCGCGCGCTCGGCATCGGTATGTGAGGGCGTCCCGCGAACGGACGAGGCGATCGACGGGCACGGCAGGGCGAGAAATCTATTGAGCTGGTTCGCCGGACGATAGGCCCAGATCAAGTTCTACGCCGTACACAGCCCGATATCCAAGGCTCCGATATCCGGCCTCTCGCTTGGTAGTCATCTTGGCGAGCATCGGCTCGTTCCTATCGACATAGTCGCAAATGACAACATCGCGTTTCGCGGCGTGCAGTCGGTGCAGCCGACCGGCATACTGAGCAAGGGTTCCGCGCCAGGAGATCGGCATGGTCAGGAACAAGGTATCGAGCCGCGCGTCATCGAAGCCCTCGCCGAGATAGCGGCCCGTAGTCACGAGCACCCGTTCCTCGTGATCCGGAATCGCCGCCAGAGATTCGGCCGCTGCTCGCGACTGTCGGGCACCCATGCCGCCACGAAGAACGATGACGTTCTTCGCGAACTTCGACAGGCGACTGGCCAGCGCGTCGAGATGATCCTTGCGCTCCGTAATGACCACAGGCGAGCGACCGGCTTCGAGCGCCGACAGGATGTCGTCGAAGATCAGATCATTCCGTGCCGGGTCGTGAGCCAGCCGGGCGTAGAGTTCCTGGATCGCCGGCTTCTCATCGGGGTTGCTCCGATCAAGCCAGAATTCGGTGCGCCGGAAGACCACCTTATGATCGAATGGTCGGGCCGCTGCCTGCTTCTTGGCATCGACCCGATGACGGACGCGGCCGCATTGCATGAAGATGATCGGATGATGGCCATCGTTCCTTGTTACCGTCGCGGACAGGCCGAGCACGTAGCGGGCCTTGGCCTGCCGCGCGATGGCTTCGAAGCCGACGGCGGAGAGGTGATGGCATTCATCGACAACGACGTGACCGTAATCCGCGACCAGATCGGAAACGAGGCCCCTTCGAACCAAGCTCTGCATGAGCGCGACATCGATGGTTCCGGTTGGCTTCTTCTTCCCGCCACGGATGACGCCGATCTCCTTCGGCGGGATGTCCAGAAAGGTCTGAAGGCGCGCCACCCACTGGTCGAGAAGCTGCCGACGATGCAGGAGGACCAGCGTGTTCCGGTCCCGCACCGCGATCAGCTTCGCCGCGATGACGGTCTTGCCGAATGCCGTAGTTGCAGCCAGCACGCCGATCTCGTGCTTAAGAAGCGCCCCAGCCGCTTCGTCCTGTTCCGGCGTCAACTCGCCGAGAAACCGTGTCCCAAGGGGCCGGCCATCCTGGCGTTCGTCGCGCAACTCGGGCGCGATGCCCGCATTGCCGAGAAGACTTAGCAGATCGTCCAGGCATCCTCTCGGGACGGCGACATATTTCGGGAACAGCTCGGCGCAGGAAATGATGCGTGGCTTGCCGAATGTCGGCAGACGCATTGCCTGCGCCGCGTAGAACTCAGGGTTCTGGAACGCCGCCAACCGTGCGATGCGGTTTACCAGAGCCGGCGGAAGCTTTGACCGGTCGATATATACTTGGTTGCCCAACACGACCTCGACCGAATCGGGAAGCTCGCCCCGGACCGGCTGGTCCTTCTTGCGACCACTTGACCTGTGGCTTGCCGCAAACGCCGCGGACCCACTCATTCCGGCAGGCGGGCGCATAGCCCGTCTTTCCGGTCTTGGGATTTTCCCATCGGCGCGGAAACACATCCTCTCGTCCGCGGAACAGGCTCTTGAACAGGGCGATCTTCTCAGCGGTGGATGAGGCCATTGTCACGCGTGCGGCGATTCCGGTAGGCGCTTTGGTTGCCTCTTCCGTCTGCATGCGCTTCAGCGCGCGCAATCGCTCGACAATCGCCGACCGTTCCCCCTCGAGAGCGATCAACCGGTTCTCCAGGGCTGTAATCTGCCGCGCGATGTCATCCGTGCTGACGATGGTATCTTGACTCCCCTGTCGTGGAAGCTCCCTCGAATTTCTGCCCGTCATCTTTCGTCGGCGAGTGATGTTACAGGGTCCGGTCGGAGGCGAACACCAATGCCTTGCCATGGAAGTAGCTTGGCAGAGTGCCGCAACGCGGATTGCCTTTGGTGCTTGCCGGCATAAGCTCGCCAAGCACCGAAGGACAGTCAGGCCTTGGGAAGCCCTGTGATCGACGGGAAGCTCCCGGTATTGACTTTTCCGATGTGTACGGATATGGTCCGTACGTCATTCTAGCGAATATGGAGGCTGCCATGCCGGCAACCACAGCGGCCCGCGAAGACAGGATCGAGCTGCGGGCCACCAAGGAGGAAAAGCGGCTGCTGGCGACGGCCGCCGCCTATGAGCGGCTGGACGTGACCAGCTTCATCATGCGTAACGTGCTGCCCACCGCCCGCGAGGTGGTGGACCGGGCCGAGCGTATCGTGCTCAGCGAGCGCGACACTGTGCGCGTGCTGGAGCTACTGGAGAACCCGCCCAAGCCGACCCCGGCCCTGATGGCCGCTGCGCGTCGCCGTGCCGCCCGGACCTGATCCCGTCCGTGGATTGGCGCGAGGAGCCCATCGGCCGGCACCACGACCGCAAGAGCTTCGACTGCGGCGCGGCCGACCTCAACGAGTATCTCGCCCGCTACGCCCGGCAGAACCACGAGTCCGGCGGCGCCAAGACCTTCGTCGCGGTGTCTCCGGTGGAACCGGCGCGTGTCCTGGGTTTCTATTCGATCAGCCCGGGTTCCATAGAGTTCGCCCGCGTGCCGGCGAACCTGACCCGGAAGCTTGGTCGCTACGACGTGCCGGTCTTTCGCCTTGGGCGCTTGGCCGTCGATCGGTCCGTGCAGGGCCAGGGCCTTGGCGGCGACCTGTTGCTGGCCGCCGGCGAGCGGGCGCTGGCCGTGGCAGCGGAAGTCGGCGGCGTCGCGCTTGCCATCGACGCGAAGGACGAGAACGCGGCGCGTTGGTACGAGCGGTTCGGCGCCCAGCCTCTGCTGGACGATCCGCTCAAGCTCATCCTTCCACTCAGCGTCATTGCCGATGCGATCAAGACGGCCGGAAAGCGGCGAAGGTGAACAGAAAAATTTCACTACGACACAGTATTCTGGAGTGCGCTGGACTTTCCCTGAGCCGTCTCTAGTTTGCCGTAATGCGATCTAAGTGAATGATATTGTTTAGTGTCCGGTTACGGGGATGGTCGAAACCCCTCGCCTTTAGGCGAAGAGAAGCTTGGCGAAGTGGACGCAGTCCACAAGCCGCAGTTGGACGGAGGTTAGGAGCATTCCGATGATCTCCGGGTTGCAGTCGGCTTCCAGCCGACATCGATCGAACCTACCGGCTTGTAGCCGGTAGTAGTTCAGTTGACGCGACCGTTCTTCGAGAGCAAATCTGACTCTTGGCCGAGATTTCCTTGGACGAGAGTCGGCGATCATGGAGGACAAGAATCGACCGATCGGACCCAGGCGCACCGCCGCGGCGAACGACAATGGTACGGCGGCGGCGAAGATCGACGCGGCGGTCCTTCGGATCGCTCGCCTGCTCGGGCGGCAGATCGCCCGCGAGGAGTTCGAGCGGCGCAGCGCCGTTAATGACAACCGGCCCGCGCCGGAGGCCGACGAGGAATAGGAGATCGAAGCCATGACCACGGTTGCGCTCTACGCCCGCTATTCGTCCGACAACCAGAGCGCGTCACCTCTATCGAGGATCAGTTCCGCGTCTGCCGTGAGCACGCTGGCCAGGAAGGATGGAAGATTGTCGGCACCTACCATGACGCCGCCGTCTCCGGCGCCAGCGTGATCCTGCGACCCGGTGTGCAGGCCCTTCTGCAGGACGCCCAGCGCGGCGTGTTCGACATGGTGGTCGCCGAGGCGCTGGACCGCGTGAGCCGCGACCAGGCCGACGTGGCGACCCTGTTCAAGCACCTGCGCTTCGCCGGCGTCGAGATCGTCACGCTCGCCGAGGGCGAGATCAGCGAGCTTCATGTGGGCTTGAAGGGCACCATGAACGCGCTGTTTCTCAAGGACCTCGCCGCCAAGACCCATCGCGGCATCAGGGGCCGGGTCGAGAAGGGCAAGTCCGGCGGCGGCCTCTGCTACGGCTACGACGTGGTGAAGCGCACCGACCGCGAGGGCGAGCCGCTCCGGGGCGAGCGCACCATCAACGAGGGGCAAGCAGAGATCGTCCGTCACATCTTCCGTGAGTTCGCCACCGGTATCAGCCCGCGCGCCATCGCGCGGCGCTTGAACGACGAGGGAATTCCTGGCCCGGCCGGTGCCTTGTGGACCGACTCCACGCTGCGCGGCCACGCCAAGCGCGGCCCCGGCCTCATCAACAACGAACTCTATATCGGCAAGCTGGTGTGGAACCGGCTGCGCTATCTCAAGGACCCTTCGACCGGCAAGCGCGTCTCGCGGATCAATCCGCCCGAGGACTGGATCACGACCGACGTGCCCGATCTGCGCATCGTCGATGACGCTTTGTGGCAGGCCGCGAAGGCTCGCCAGGACGAGCTGGCCGTCAAGTATGCCAACGTCATCACCGCGACCCGCGCCACCCACGCAAACCGATTAAACGGCACGCACCGGCCGCGTTCGCTGCTCTCCGGCCAGCTGGTCTGCGGCTGCTGCTGCGGCCCCTATGCCTTGCGCGGCCAGGACCGCTACGCCTGCTCCAACCACGTCATGAACGGCAGTTGCGCCAACAGCCGCACGATCGCCCGCGAGGCGCTGGAGACACGCATGCTGGCCGGACTCCGGGACCAACTTATGGCGCCGGAGGTCGCGGCCGAGGCCATGCGCGCCTATGCCGAGGAGACCAACCGGCTCAACCGCGAGCGGCGTTCGTCTGGCGATGCCGATCGCAAGGCGTTGGCCGAGACCCGGAAGAAGATCAAGGAGCTTGTAACGCTCATTGAGGATGGCGGCGGCAGCCGCGCCATAGTGACGCGGCTTCGCGAGCTGGAAGCGCGCGAGGACGAGCTGACGGAGCGCCTCGGCCAAGCGCCGGCCGACGTCCCGGACATCCTCCCCAACGTCGCCGGCATCTACCGCCGCAAGGTGGAGCGGCTCACGGAGGCGCTCCGGCGCCCCGAGGAGCGCGAAGAGGCAGCAGCGGCGATCCGTAGTGTCATCGAGCGCATCACGCTCACGCCCGGTCCCAGGCGCGGCCAGATCGACGCCACGCTGCATGGCGAGCTCGGCACGATCCTCGACTGGACGGCACGCACCGCCCGAAAGAACAAAACCGACACTCCCTCTCCGGGAGTGTCGGTTTCAGTGGTTGCGGGGGCCGGAAGCCCGGCGAGCCGCGCGCTTCCGTCGGCCTGCGTGATGGCGAAATAGGGCGTATCGGCGATGTAGACGTAGGCCGCCATCCAGTCGTGGATGTTGCAGCCGAGGGTGACGATACCCGGCTTGTCGAACACGACCGGGGTGGCGGGCGTGCCGACGTACAGGGGCAGCTCGAAGCGTTTCGTCGGCGAGAACGAATAGACCTGGTGGCGGATGTTGTCCTTGTTCGGGAAAGACACCGACGATCCGGCGACCACGACCTTCATGTAAGGCACGAACTCCTTGTCGATCTGGTCGATGTTGGCGTTGCCGGGCTTTAGCGCCGGCATCGTGCCCACCGGACGCGCAAGCACGACCGCGTCCTTGACCGGTGCGCCATTCGCATCGTGCACCGCGGCTTCCACGCCCGCGCCCAAGGCGGGAGCGGTGCGCGCGAGCGCGAGCAGCAGCAGTGCGGCCGTGACAAGCGTTGCGCGCGTCATCGTGGCGTTCCTTTAGAAGTTGTACAGCAACGAAGCCGTGGCGCTGGAGCGGTAGTAGTTGTTGCCGCCGTCGCCGTAGCTGAGAGCACGTCCCAGGCCGAAGTTGACCGACATCCGGTCGCCGAGCGCGTGGCTCACGCGCAAATCGAAGATGTGGCTGTTGGCGTCGAGCCGGTAGGCGATGACGTCGGGTCCGAAGGCGGGGTCACGGGCGATCGCCTCGGAGGCGGAGAAGATCGCGGCATTGCGAAGCGTGCTGGAAACGACGTCGCCGCTGCGATAGCTGTAGCCGAGCGAAACGGTCGTCTCGCGCGAAGCCGTGTAGTCCGCCGCGACCGAAAGGCTGGCGCTGTCGAGGTCGAATGCGGCGCCGGAGAAGCGGGCCGAGAGCGGCTCCTTGCGATCCGCGAGCTGCCGCTCCAGGCGCAACTCGGCGCGCAGGCCGACGCGCTCGCTCACACGCACGCCGGCGGCGGCTGCAACGGCGAACAGCCATCCTGTGCGCACGTCGTCGTCGTCGAATTCGCGCCGCAGGGCGGATGCGGACAGGCGCACCCAGGGCGCATCGGGGCCGACGCCGAGCTTGGTGCGGATCGAGGCGCTTGGGCCGATGCCGATGTAGCTGAGACCGGAATAGCGCACGTGCTCTTCGCGCATGAGCATCGCGTTCAGCGTCGCACCGGTGCGGTCGCTCAACTGAAAGTAGTAGCCGCCGCTAGCGCGCACCAGGAACGCCGCGTCGCTGCGAATGTCGCTCTCGCGCTGGGCGTTGCTCACGTTGTCGTCGAAGACATACGCCGCCTCCGCATCCGCGATCCACTCGGCGCGCGCCTGCGAGGCAGCGAGCACGGCACCTGCGATCAAGGCTGCGGCTGCGAACGACGCGGATCCGAGGAAGGCTGCAATCATGTTCGTGCCAGTCCTGCTACGATGCTGGGGATCGTTCTGGCCCAACCTGGGCCAGCCAGCGATCCGGGCTCAAGCCGCGCTTCGATGCAGCCCCCGGGGTTGCGCATCGGCCCCGGCTTCGGCCGCCTCGGAGGGCGGACGTGCAAGCCAGGTACGCAGAACGGCGAGAAGCTCGTCTTTCTTGAACGGCTTGGCGAGATGGGCATCCATGCCGGCGGCGAGGCAGCGCTCGCGATCGCCGTCCATCGCGTTGGCCGTAAGTGCAACGATCGGCAGCCGGGCGGCAGTTGCCTGGCCGGTCGTGGTCGAGCGTTCGCGTGCCCGCAGCGCGGCGGTGGCTTCGAAGCCGTCCATTTCGGGCATGTGGCAGTCCATCAGGACGGCGTCGTAGACTTTAGGACGGCGTCGTAGACTTTGTCCTCGACGGCCAGGAGCACGGCGCGGCCGGTATCGGCGATATCGACCTCGCAGCCGAGTGCGCGCAGCATTGCCAGCGCGATTTCCTGGTTCACCAGGTTGTCTTCGACCAGGAGCACTCGGCCGGCGAGCGGGCTTTCGGCTGCAGTCTCGGGAGCGGGCTCAATGCCTGTCTCGGCACCGGTCGCGCCGGCGAGGCATTCGAACAGTGCCGCGCGCCGCAGCGGCTTACCCAGGCAGGCCGCCACCGGGTGCTGGATCCATCGGCCTGGCTGAATGCCTGGAACAGCCGTTGCTGCGCTTGCGGCTCGATGCCGATGTCCGAATCTCGCACCGAGAAGTGCAGCAGGCTGCGCCCGGGCGCTTCCTGCGCGGCTGCGAGCCGCAGCTCGACTTCGCCGCGTTCGGTGAACTTGATGGCATTGCCCATCAGGTTCGTCAACACCTGGCGCAGCCGAACCGGGTCGCCGGCGACCGTGCGCGGAACCGCGGCATCGACTCGGCACGCGAGCTCCAGCCCCTTGGCCTGGGCGCCGGCTGCGAGCAACTCGGCCATGTCCTCGGCGAGTTCCCCGGGATCGAAGTCGATCGATTCGAGTTGCAACTTGCCCGCCTCGATCTTCGCGGTGTTGCTTGAGCTCGGAATCGCGGCTCGCGATCGCCGTGCGCATGTGGTTCAGCGCCTGGCCCAGAACCCCGATTTCATCGCTCTGGCGAATCGAGACCCACTGGGTGTAGTCGCCGCGCGCGATGCTGCGCGCGACTTGCGCGAGGGCGGAAAGCGGGCGGGTGATGCCGCGCGCGATCAGCACGCTGCCGGCGATCGAGGCAAGCACCCCGGCCAGCACCAGCGTGAGCAGCGTGCGCCGCAGCGGCTCGAACGGCGCCAAGGCCTCGTGCATGGACCGTTGCAAGGTTGCGAAGATCGGGCCTTGCGGCGTCGACCCGATCGGGACGAGCACGGTTTCGAACTCTTCCGCCCCAAGTACGGCGGTATGCGGTACGGCGGTGCGCACGTCAGGCACAGCGGAAGCCGACACGGAGGCAAGCTCCGCGCGCAGCGGCTCGCGCAGCTCCGGGGGCAGCGTCGTGGCCACCAGGTCGGGTTGCGCGGCGGCGCGCGGGATGAGGAACGAGACCTCGAGCGAGGTGAGCGATTTGAGATCGCGGGCGACCTTGTCGTCGATGGTGAAGCCGACCGCGACCCAGGCGATCGGGTCGGGCGCGAGCACGGGCACCACCAGCATCTGCACCAATCCGGTATCGAGCGCCACGATGGCGGAGGCCTGGCCGCTGGCTTCGGCGGTGCGCAGCAGCTCGGCAAACGGGAAGGGCGTGCCGGGAGCTCCCGAACGCCCGGTGGCCGCGACCAGCATCCCGTCGAGGCCGGCCAGCATCACCACGCTGGCATTGACACGGTGGCCGTGGTTGCTCAACGCGGAGGCGATGGTGGGACGGTCGTTGCTCGCCACCGCCTTGCGGAAACCGAAGTCGACCGACAGGACTGCCACCGTGTCGGCGAGATGCTGTTGGCTTTGCTGCAGCAGGCGCTCGAACACGCGCGTCCCGGTAGCGAGCTCGGAGCGCGTCTTCATGCGCGCGTTGGCGTTGATCGCCGCGTCGATCAAAACGAACCCGCCGCCCTGCACGACAAGCAGCAGCGCGACGAGGAAGGCGATGATTCGACTGCGCAATGTCCGGATTCGCATGGCCCGCACGCTGATCCTGCCCGAGGTCGGGTGCGGTGCCGAAAGGCGCAGCCTGCCACGGACGGCTCGAACGTCAACGGCGCGGATGCGGCATTCTTGAGCCGGGAAATCGCCGCGCGGGCTCCACGGCTTCGCGCACTGCGCAGCAGAGCTCTATGTGTCGCGCACCCCTTTTCTCTTCCGCCTCGGCGTCAGGCAGGCGCTGGCGCCGCTCCGCTCGCAGCGGCGGGGCCCTTGATCTCGACCCGATTGCCTTCGGGGTCGCGGATGTAGAACGAAAGGCCGTCGCCCTCGGCGCCAAAACGGGTGCGCACCTCCGCCGGCGCTACGCCGAGCGCTTCGAAGTAGCGCGTCAGCTCGTCCACGTCGAACGGATCCACTCGCAGGCAGAGATGGTCCATGTTGCGGCCTTCCACGCCGGCGGCCGCACCGCCGGCCCGCCCCAGCGGGCCGTCGAGCGATACCAGGTCGATCATGGCGCGCCGCGAGCGCAAGTGCATCAGCCCCAGCGCATCGTTGCGCCCGGTGTAGAATCGACCCGCCATCTTTGTCCGGACTTTGTCGCTGCAACGCTCCGGGCACGCCACGAGAGGAAGCAGATGATCACACCCATCAACGTCGGCATCATCGGCACCGGCTGGTGCGGCGGCATTCGCGCCACCGCGTGCAAGGCCAATCCACTGGTGGACGGTCTCTATATCGCCGAGATCCGGCCCGAGCGCCTGGCCGAAGTCGCGAAGGAAGTCGAGCCGCGCAAGGCCACGAGCGAGTGGCGCGAGCTGCTGGAGGTGAAGGAGATCGACGCCTTCTTCATTTCCGCCACGCCGGAGACGACGCATTTTCCGATGGCGCGCGAGTGCCTGCTGGCGGGCAAGCACGTGTTCCTGGAGAAACCGATCGCGCTCGAGCTGCACGAGGCCGACGAGCTCATCCAGGTCGCCCGCGAGATGAAGGTCAAGTTCACCATCGGCTACTCGCAGCGCTTCAACCACAAGTTCGCCTACGTCAAGGAGCGCCTGAACGACGGCACCCTCGGCACGCCGATCTCGGCGCTGGTGAGCCGCCATATCGCGCGCTCGCTCGGCAACAAGATCAGCGGCCGCACCAAGCTCTCGCCGGCGGCCATGGAGGCGACCCATGACATCGACTACATCCTGTGGCTGCTGGAGCCGAGGAAGCCGGTGAAGGTCTATTCGCAGTGGGTCCATGGCGTGAAGAAGGATACCGGTGTGCCCGATTGCCAGTGGATCACCATCACCATGGACGACGGCGTGGTGTTCGTGGTCGGCGCCGGCTGGATCCTGCCGCCGGGGCATCCGAACTTCTCCTGGTGCTGGATCGAGTTCGTCGCCAGCGAAGGCGCGGTTTTCGTCGACAACACGCATCGGGACTGTGTCATCACCACGATGAAGGATGGCGCCCGCTTTCCGATGTCGTCGATGCCGGGCGAGTTCGTCGGTCATGCCTACGCCGGGCCGATGGCGCCCGAAACCGACCATTTCGTGCAGGCCTGCGCGCTCGACCGGCCGGTGCTGGTCACGCCCGAGCAGGCGCGCACCGTGATGGAGTGCTATATCGCGGCCGACCTTTCCGCCGAGCGGGGCGAGGCGGTTGCGCTGCCGCTGCCCGAAGGCCGCGGCGCCTGAACGATCCGGGAGTTTGCACATGCCGAAGAAGCAACCGAAGAAGATCGGGCTCGCCATCGTGGGCGCGGGCCGGGTGGGGCTCATTCGCGGCGAGCTCGCCGCGCGCCATCCCGAAGTCGAGTGGATCGGTATCGCGGAGAAGAATCCGGAGCGCGCGCAGATCGTGGCCGAGAAGGTGGGGGCCGATTTCGTCACCCAGGATTTCCGCGAGCTGCTCGCGCGGCCCGAAGTCAATGCCGTCGTCATCGCGACCGACGAGCACCTGCACGTCGACCCGGTCGCGGCCGCGGTCGAACGGGGCCTGCCGATGCTGATCGAGAAGCCGCTCGCCACCGAGCTGGCGGCTTCCGAGCGCGTGATGACGCAGATCGAGAAGTCGGGGGTCGATGCGGTGGTGGGATACACCCAGCGCTTCCGCCGCCGCTGGCTGGTGGCGAAAGAGAAGGTTTCGACCGGCTCGCTCGGCGAAGTCACGATGGTGACCTCGCGCGCATTCATGAACCGCCTGGTCGCGATCGACAACTACAAGCGTACCGAGAAGCCCGAGACGATCTCGCCCATGGTGATCTCCGGCACGCACGCGCTCGACGTCGCGATGTGGCTGCTCGAAGGAAAGACCGCCGTCGAAGTCTACTCGCGCTCGGTGGACAAGGCGCTCGGCCCCAAGTGGCGCGGTATCGACGGTACCGCCAACATCATCACTTTCGACGACGGAACGGTGTACCAGTCGGTCATTTCCTGGGCGCTGCCGGTGGTGTGGCCGGGTGCGGTCTACAGCCTCGAGATCGGCATTGTCGGCGTCGAGGGCGTGCTCACGATCGACGATACGCACCGCGACATCGTGCTGGCGACCGAGAAGATCCAGACCGAAGGCTATGCGCCCGACAGCCGCCGCCACGTAGACTTTCTGACCAGCTACCCGGTCGGGGACATGGCGCTCGGCGAGCTGCGCGGGCCGATGCGCGAGGAGACCAACTCGTGGCTCAACCGCGTCTCGGTCGGTGTGCCGACACAGCACGCCACTGCCAAGGAGGCGCACAACCGACTCATGCTTACCAAGGCGATGGATCTTTCCGCGCGCCTGAAGCGCGCGGTGCCGCTGCCGATCACGGCGGAACAGGAAAAGCGAGGGGTGGCTTATTGATCGTTCCGTATTGGACGACAGTCCAATACGGACGCGACGCTCCCCTCTCCCCCCGGGAGAGGGGTTGGGGGTGAGGGACGAGCGTGACATGAAATAGGGATCGCTCGATAGCACTTCTTTTGCCGACAAGGAGTGCCGGGACGCGCAATGCGCGGACGGGTGGCCGAAGGAATCGAAACCACACCACCCCGGCGCTGTGCGCCACCCCTCCGCGTGAGCGGAGGGGAAAGAATTACTTCCCCTCCTGACGGAGGAGGGGCGGGACGCGACGATGTCGCGGACGGGGTGGTCAATAGAAGAGCTGGTCGACGAAAGCGCCCGCCAGGCGTGACCGACGAAGAAGGAGGTAAGGCAATGGCGAAGTTCGCAGCGAGCATCGCGGTGGCCACGCTGGCCCTTGGCGCGGCATTACCGGCAGCAAGCCAGGGGAAAGGCGAAGCATGGCCAACTCGGCCGGTGCGCATGATCGTGCCGTATGCACCGGGCGGCGCGACCGACATTACCGCGCGCCACGTCGCCAACCGTCTCACCGAAATCACCGGCCAGCCGGTGGTGGTGGACAACCGCGCCGGCGCTTCCGGCACCATCGCCATCGTGCTCGCCGCCAAGTCGACCGCCGACGGTTACACGCTGCTGGTGGGCAACGTCTCGACCAACGCGATCAACGAGACCACCTTCGCGCACCAGCTCAAGATCAAGCCCTCACAGGCGTTGAGCGGCGTGACCAACCTCATCGAGCTGCCGCACATGTTCGTGGCCCCCAGCACCGTGCCGGCCAAAAACATGCGCGAGTTCGTCGCCTGGGCCAAGACGCAGTCCGGCAAGGTCAACTTCGGTTCCTCGGGTGTCGGCAGCTATCCGCACCTCGACGGCGTTCGGCTCGCGCGTGCCGGTGGCTTCCAGGCGACGCACGTTCCTTACAAGGGCGGCGCGGCGCAGATGCTGCCCGGGATCGCGGCCGGCGAAGTGCAATACATGCTGATCAATCTCGCTTCCGGCTTGTCGTTCGTGCAGAGCGGGCGCATCAAGGCACTCGCGGCGACCACCGAGAAGCGCCTGCCGCAGCTGCCGGACGTGCCGACCATGGCCGAGTCGGGACTGCCCGGCATCGGCACCAACGCATGGAATGGCATGTTCGCGCCGGCCGGCGTTCCGAAGGACGTGCTCAAACAGATCCACGCGCGCGTGCATTCGCTCATGGAGGCGCCGCAGATGCGCGAAACGCTGTCGAAGAGCTTCATGAGCGTGGTCGTGAACGACTCGCCCGCGGCGTTCGACAAGTTCGTTCGCGCCGAGGTGGAGAAGTGGGGCAAGGTCGTGCGTGAGAACAATATCAAGGTGGAATGACCGGAGTCCGGCCGCATGGATTTTGCACTGAACGAGCAGCAGCGCGAATGGCAACTGCGAGCGCGCCGCTTCGCCGCGGAGGAGATCCGACCGATTGCTCTCGCGCGCGACGCGATCCAGCACCCGCGCGAAACCTGGGACTGGGAGATCATCAAGAAGGGCTCGCAGCTCGGTTTCCGCACGGCGGCGGTGCCGAAGGCATGGGGCGGTCACGGCACGGATTTCGTCACCCAGGCGCTCGTCATGGCGGAGCTGGCGAAGGCCGATAGCGCGATCTCGAAGGCGTTCAGCCAGAACTGGAAGTGGAGCCACCTGATCGCGGAATTCTGCACCGACGATCAGAAAAAGCGCTTCCTCGAGCCCTTTCTCGCCGACGATACGTTCGTCATCGGCTCGGCCAGCACCGAGCCCAACTCCGGCTCGGACAACCGCTACCCGCCGCTGGACGACATCAAGGCGGGCTTCCATCTGAAGGCCGAGCGCCGCGGCGACGAGTGGATTCTGAACGGCGAGAAGTGCTTCATCGCCAATGGCAGCGTCGGCAAGCTCTTCTTCGTCAGCGCGCGCACCGATTCATCAGTCATTGCCCGTGAAGGCACGACCATCTTCATGGTGCCCTCGGATACGCCGGGCTTTCGCATCGGCAAGATCTTCAACAAGAGCGGCTGGCGCTTCTACCAGAATGCCGAGCTGATCTTCGATGACGCGCGCGTGCCGCATGCGAACGTCGTGGGCCAGGTCAATGGCGGCGCGCGCATCCGCCAGGGCTCGGCGTCGGAATTCGGCGACCTGGAGCTTGCAGCGAACGCGCTGGGGGTATGCGAAGCGGCATGCGAGTCGGCGTTGAACCTCGCGCGCACGCGCACGCAGGGCGGCAAACCGCTGATCGAACAACAAACGGTACAGCTCAAGATCGGCCGCATGCACATGCTGACCGAAGCGTTGCGCTCGTACGTCTTACGTACCGCCTGGGAGATGGACCAGGGCGGCTACAGCTCGATCAACGCCGTGCTGGTGATGAACTTCTCCACGGATGCAATTCAGGAAGTGACCGAGCTCAACATGGACATCCACGGCGCCGCCGGCTTCACGATGAACGCCGAGGCGAACAAACTGGTGCGTGATGCCATCATCTGGACGCATCTTGCGGGTGATGCGACCCAGCGGCTCAAGGTCATCCGCCGTTTGCCGAAAACCCAGGCGACGTAGTGGGGGCACGATCTCGCAACGTTGCCGACGATTCTCCGATTTCCGCTGAATGAGAGGTTTGTCATGGGCTACAGAGACGATTTCTACATGGTTCAAAAGCATCATAGGTTACTCAGGCAGCCTTCATGATTTTCCGACCGTGTACTTTCAGACGAAGGACGAATACGGTCACATCACGCAAAAGCACCCCGACCCCCAGAACGTAGGGCGAATGGAAGTGTATAAATCGGCGGGCTATTCGATCGGCAACGAGATGGTAGGCTCGACGCTCAAGCTGGTTGAAAAGGTGAACGGGCAAATCTTCCATGAGAGCAGGAGCACGCTGACCAAGGTGGATACGTTCGCCCCGAGTAACAAAGAGACGGTCGCCCTGTTGGCTCAGTCGATTTACAACAGAGACACTGGAGAAAAGTACATTTCCAGCTACAGCAAAAAAGATTTCGCCAAGATTGACGCGACCGTGGACGCAAAAGCCAAAGTCCTCGGGCAGATCGAGCAGCGCGGCAAGGTGGCGTGAGGCACGAGAGGTCATTACGGAGAGCGCTTTGTCAGCCGCTTTCCGAGCCTTCAAACAAGGCGGGACATGACAGATGCTGAAGATCGGAGTCATGCTGGGTGACGATATCGGGCTCGAAGTCGTGCCCGAGACGGTAAAGGTCATGCGTGCGGCCGCGCAGGCCGTGAATCTGGAGATCGAATGGCAGGAGCTGCCGCTCGGCCTGCTCGGGCACAAGCTGCACGGTCACACGATGCCGAAGTACACCGTCGACGAATTGGCGAAGACCGACGGCTTCATCACCGGTCCCATCGGCCACAACGCTTATCCGCGCAACGACCCGACCTGGGTCATGCCGCCGCTGCGCAAGCAGTTCGACATGTTCGCGAGCGTGAAGCCGGTGCGCTCGTATCCGAACCTGCCTTCGCTGCAGAAGAACGTGGACATCGTGTTCCTGCGCGAGGTGACCGAGGGCATGCAGTACAGCGGCACGGTCGTGGCTGGCAGCGGCGAGTTCCGGCCCAACGATGAGATATCGATCGGCACGCGTGTCGTAACCCGCAAAGGTGCGAACCGCGTGGCGCGTGAGGCGTTCGAGATCGCGCGTACCCGCCCGCGCAAGAAGGTCACGGCCGTGCACAAGGAGCCGGTGTACCGGCTGGTGTGCGGCATGTTCGCCGAGGAATGCCGCAAGGTGGCGAAGGAGTATCCGGACTGCACGCTGGACGAAGTATTGGTCGATGGCTGCGCGCTCAAGCTCGTGGTGAATCCGCAGCAGTTCGACGTGATCGTCACGACCAACCAGTTCGGCGACATCCTCACCGACGAGGGCGCGGGACTGGTGGGCGGCCTCGGCCTCGCGCCCGGCTTGTGCGTGGGCAGCCGCTATGCGATGGCGCAGGCAACCCATGGCTCGGCGCCCGATATCGCCGGCAAGGGCATCGCGAACCCCTATGCGATGATCATGTCCGGGCAGATGCTGATGGCGTGGCTCGGTCGAACCCGCGACGAGCCGAAGGCTGCGCGCGCGGCGGCGTTGATGGACGGTGCCATGGCGCAGGTGATCGCCGAAGGCAAGTGGCTCACGCGGGATGTGGGCGGCAGCGCCTCGACCACGGAGATGGGCGATGCCGTTGCGCGGGCGGTCGCCGAGATCGCGCGCAAAGCAAGCTGAAGGCGTCATTCCCGCGCAGGCGGGAATCCAGACGGCTTGACTTCTCCTGGGCTCGCGCGTGCGCGGGAGGTCGCTTCCGCCACAGGGGGAGCGACGGTGCGAAGATCGATCGGTTCTCTAGTACCGCAACTCGTGCGGACCCACCGCAGCTGACAAGAAAGCGGTAACCGCTATTTTCAGCGGTCGTCGTCTTCTTCTTCCTCTTCTTCTTCCTCTTCCGTCTCGATCGGCTCCAGCGTCGAGTCGATCATGTCTTCGATGTCGGCGAGCACGTTGCGCAGGCTTTCGACCTGCGTCTCGGGCTCGTCGTCGGTCGGTTCCAGCGCGCCGTAGATCATCTCGCGGATGTCGGTCAGCACGTCCTGAAGCGACTCAATCTGCTCTTCGAGGTCGGATTTACGCACGGTACCCTCCGCTGTGCTCATCGTTTCCCGGCATCGCTTGCGGGGACCCGGTGATCCACGCACGCACGCGCCGCGTTTCCTGCTCGGTGCGCGAGCAGCGAAAATGTTAGCACGAGTTCGCCGGATTGGTACCGGTGCGGCTGACCGAGGATAGAATCGGGTGGCCGACTCGATTGCCTTTTCCTTCGACGTAAGTCTCGTCAACAGGCCGGTCCGGTGAAATATCCGGGCCAACGCGGAGCGTGCGCGCGAAAATGCCGGGTGTCTCTACCCTCCTTGCGCGGGGGCTGCGTACCACGCTCATGACGTAGTCCGGAACATTCGGCATGAGACCTCGGAACCGCCCACCGGCAAAGTATCTGAGCTCGCTGGGGTACACGCGTTGCGTGCGGCGCGTCGTGAGTCCAGTCCAGATCCTGCCGATGCGCCCGGCCACGCGGCGGTGGGGAAGAATTGTTCTCCTCGCAATCGTCATAACTGCGGTCGCACCGTGCTCGAGTGCGCAGCCGCAGGAACTCACAAAGCCCGGTGACTCGATGTCCGGAGAAAGGCGACGCGTCCGGTTCCGGGTCGAGATCGACGCCCCGCATCACTATGAGACGCTGTTGCGCGAGCGCCTGTCCTTGATGCGCTGGCAGTCCAGCGAGGAATTGACGATGCCGCTGCTGCGGCGGCTCGTTCAGGAAGCGTGTGCCTCGACGCAGGAAGCGCTCGCGACCGACGGCTATTTCTCGGCCACCGTGCGGGCCACCATCGATGAGGCCGCCGATCAGGCAATCGTGCGTCTGCAGATCGAACCCGGTCCACGAACCACAGTGGAGAGCGTTCAGCTCGACTTCCAGGGAGCAGGCCTTGCCGACGACGAAGGCAAGGAGCGAATCGAAGCCGTCCGGAACGGGTGGAGCCTGCGCAAGGGCGATCCATTTCTCGATTCCCGTTGGGTCGAGGCCAAGCGCGGAGCATTGGCGCGCCTGGGCCGCGGGCGCTATGCGGCAGCGAAGCTCGTGGAAAGCGAGGCGCGGATCGTCCCGGAAAAGTCGGCGGCGCACTTGAGGCTCAGGTTGGACAGCGGTCCCATCTTTCATGCCGGGGGCGTGAACGTCTCGGGATTGAAGCGCTATTCACCCGCCGTGGTGGAGAACTTCAATCCGCACGGCTACGGTGAACCGTACGACGCAATCAAGATGGAGCTCTATCAGCGCCGCCTTCTCGAGACGGGCTACTTCAGCGCCGTGCATTTCGCCGTCGAGCCGGACATCGCCAAGGCAGCCGCAGCGCCGCTCAACATCGCGGTGATCGAGGCCCCGACGCAGAATCTGGACACCGGAATCCTGTACACCACCGACCTCGGGGCGGGTCTGAAAGTCGACTACGGCCACGTCAATGTGCTCGAGCGGGCGCTGCGCTTTCGCTCGGTGCTCGATCTGAATGAAAAGGAGCAGAGCCTGAAGGTATCGCTGGATGCGCCGCCGCGGCCGGGCGGGGTGTGGAGCACCTACTCCGCCGGGCTGGAGCGAAGCGACGTGCAGGGTCTCATCAGCCGTGCGGCCATGATCGAGTATGCGCACAACTGGGGGCTGGAGCATGTTCCCTCGCGGCTGTTCGTCTCCGGACACATCGAGGAACGATCGATCGCCGGCTTCGGGCGGGAAGACGCGCACGCCGTGTTCGTCGGCTACCGCAAGACGTACCGGACGACCGACGAGCTTCTCACTCCGCGCGAAGGTCTGATCGGCACCATGGAGGTCGGGGTCGGCATACCGGCGTTGAGCAGCCGCAAGTTCGCCCGCGCACGCGGCATTTTGAACTGGCTGGTCCCGCTCGGCGAGCGCAACGATTTCTTCATGCGCGCCGAGCTCGGTGTCGTGCTCGCGGAAGCGCGTACCGGGGTTCCATCGACATTCCTGTTCCGCACCGGCGGCGATCAGACCGTGCGCGGGTATGCGTTCGAATCCATCGGCGTCCCGCTCGGCGATGCCACCGTCGGCGGACGCTATCTCGCGGTCGCAAGCGCCGAATATACGCACTGGGTGACGGATACGCTCGGCGCCGCGGTGTTCGTCGATGTCGGCGACGCATTCGACGAGCCGAAGGCAATCGATCTGGCGCTCGGTGTCGGCATCGGGATGCGCTACAAGTCGCCCATCGGTCCTGTGCGCGCGGACGTCGCTTTTGGCGAGCGCACGGGCAAGGTTCGGATTCATTTTTCGGTGGGATACAGCTTCTGATGGCAAGAGTGCGCGCGGCATGGGTTGCGCTGCTCGTCCTGATCGTCTGCATCCTGGGGGCCATCGTCGCCGGGGGCGCCTGGATCTTCTACTCGACGTCGGGGCTGCAGTGGCTGGCGGCCCGAGGCGTCGGCTTCTCGGGCGAGCGGGTGGAGATCCGTGGCGTTGGCGGCACGCTTGCCGGGGGCGCTCGCGCTGGACAAATCGCGTTCACGACCGAGGAGTTGTCCTTGCGGGTGCAAGAGGCGCGCTTCACCCTTTCGCCTTGGTCGCTGCTGACGTTGTCTGCTGATGTCGAGAATCTTGCCGCCGCGCGGATCGAGATCAAGACCAAGCCGAGCGACGATCCGCCCAGCCCGCTTCCGGATTCGATCGCCCTGCCGATCGACGTTTCCATCCGCAACGCCCGCATCGGGGCCCTTGTCTTCGACAACGCGACCCGCGTTGTCGAGCTGCGCAACGTTCATCTCGAGTACGCCGGCGGCGAACGGCGCCATCACGTGAAGGAGCTGGATTTCTCCGTGTCGGGCCAGGCGATCGCGCTGCGCGGGACGATCGACGCCGGGAAGCCGTTCGAGCTGAAGGCGCATCTGGCGTTCGTGCGGCCGGCTGATCCGAGCGCCACGGTAGGGGCGAGCGTGATCGGCAACCTTTCGCAATTGCAGGTCGAGGCACACGCCCGCAGCCAAGGAGCGAGCGCAACCGCAACCGCGACCATCCGACCGGACGAGCCGCAGCCACTCGATGCCGTCGAGCTCGTGGTCCACGATCTCGATCCGCGCGCCATCGATACGCGCCTGCCACACGCCGGGATCAGTGCCGAGGTCGTGCTCGCGCGCAAGGGTGACCGGTTGGAAGGACCCGTGATGGTGCGCAATGCAGTCCCTGGGCCTATCGACCAGGAGCGCGTGCCACTGGCAAGCCTGCAGGCGCATGTCCTCACCGATCTGTCGACGCTCGCCTTCTCCCGACTCCATGTTGATCTCGGCGCGGCCGGAGTCGTGACGGGCTCGGGCAACGTCGAGGGCCAGGAGGCGACGCTCGAGCTCGTCACCAAGGGTCTCGACCTGCGTGCCGTCCATTCGGCCCTGCGGGAAACCCGGCTGGCGGGTGCCGCTACACTCGAGCTCGGGCCCTCTGCGCAGAGCGTGGTTGCCGAACTATCCCAGGATGATGTCCGCCTCGCATTCGCCGCCGATCGCGCCGGCAATGAAATCGACATCAGGCGGTTCGACGCGGAAGCGACAGGCGGTAGCGCAAAAGGGCGGGCGCACATCAATCTGAGCGGCCAGACGCCCTTCACCGCGCAGGTGCAACTGAACCGCTTCGACCCGTCGGCCTGGGGTGACTTTCCGCGGGGCTCGATCAACGCGTCGATGCGCGCGGAGGGCGTCGCGCAGGAACCGGCCGGGCGGGTGGAACTTTCACTGCACGATTCCCGATGGCTCGGGGCGCCGCTCGCAGGCAAGGGCACGATAGAGGCAAGCACCGAACGCGTCGCACAGGCCGACGTCGAGCTCGAGTTGGGCGCAAACCGCCTGGCGGCCAACGGCGCATTCGGAGGCAAGGACGATTCGCTTGCCGTGAAGTTCGATGCACCGCGGCTCGACCTGATTGGCGGTGAAGTACGTGGCCAGGCTCGCGGCACCGCGGTCGTGTCCGGAACGTTCCAGGCTCCGAGCATCGAGCTCGATGCGAGCGCAGCGCAATTGATGCACTCGGCATACGGCTCGATCGATGCCCTGCAGGTTCGCGGCCGTGCCAGCCTGGCGCCGGATGCGCCTATGGAGCTGCGCGCAACGCTTACCGGCGTTACCACACCGCAGATCGCGCTGCGGACCGTTCGATTGAATTTCGACGGCCGGCGCTCGCAGCACGAGGCGGTCCTCGAAGCCTCCGGCGAGCCGATCGACTTGCGATTGCGGCTGCGTGGGGGATTGTCCGAGGAGAACCGCTGGGAGGGCACCGTGCTCGAGCTTGCCAATCGCGGCGAGATTCCAATCGAGCTTGCTCGGCCGGTGGCGCTCAGGATTGCGCGCGCACTCGTGCAGGTGGAACCGTTCGAGCTGCGCATCGCGGGAGGACGTCTGGTCGTCGAAGCGCTGGATTACGACAACGAACATCTGCGCACGGCGGGCAACTTTCGAGCCATGCCGGTCGCTCGTCTGATCGGGCTGATCGACAGACAGGCGCCCGTAAAGGGCTCGCTGAGCCTTTCGGGACGCTGGGATGTCGCGACCAGCCCGCAACTGCGGGGCGCGATCAGTATCGCGCGCGAATCGGGGGACTTGCTGGTCGGCGCAAAGGAGCCGTTCGATCTCGGCTTGAGCGCGCTTGCTGCCAGTGCGGATATCGATCCGGGAAGGATCGAGTTCCGGGCCAATGTCGAGCTTGCGCTCGCGCGCGCAGCCGCAAGCGGCCGCATTGGCGCGGTCGACGGCGGGCAGGCGATTCCCTATACCGCGGCATCGCCCCTCGACTTCACCGCCTCGATCGATGTGGCGCAACTCGCGCCGTTCGCCGACTTCATCGACACCGCGATGATCCTCCATGGAGAAGCACACGCACGGCTGCAGGGCGGCGGGACGCTAGGTGAGCCTCAGATCACCGGACAGGTCGACGCCACGGACATGGGCATCCTGATGCCGGCCGACGGCGTGAGCCTGCGGGATGGCACGCTCAAGGCCGTGATCACGCCGCAAGACATCCGGATCGAATCCTTCTCCATACGGGGTGGAGACGGCGTTCTGACCGCGCAAGGGACGCTGGCTCGCGCCGGATTCGACCGCGCTTCCGTCGATTGGCGGGCGGAACGCTTCACGGCACTCGGCCGTCCCGACCGCAAGCTGGTGGTGGGCGGTCAGGGCAACGCGGCGCTGCAGGACAAGCGGCTGGCGATGACCGGAACGTTGCGCGTAGTCGAAGGCAAATTCGACATCGGCGAGTCGGCACTGCCCACGCTGAGCAGCGATGTCGTGATCGAGGGCCGTGAGCCGCCCGGGAAGGAACAGCAAGAGCGTACGTTCCAGAATCTGGCGCTGGACCTGCGCCTGGACCTCGGCAACCGGATGCACATTTCCGGTCATGGCTTGAACGCGAGGCTGACCGGGGAACTGCGCATCGTCACCAACGAGGCGGGACAATTGCGGGCGAGTGGCACGATCCACGCGCGCGACGGGACGTTCGTGGCCTATGGCCAGCGTCTGGTGATCGATCGCGGCAACATCCATTTCAACGGACCGCTCGACAATCCCGGCCTCGACATCGTCGCGATGCGCAAGCGCCAGGCGGTGGAGGCGGGCGTTGCGCTGACCGGCACGTTGCAAACACCGCTGGTGCGCGTCGTCTCGGATCCCCCGGTTCCCGAGGGCGAAGCCTTGTCCTGGCTGGTGCTCGGCCGCTCCCCGAACGAAGCAGGCACCGGCGAGCTCTCCGCCCTGCCGCTCGCCAGCAACCTCTTGCTCGGCAAGGCCGCCAATCCGCTGAAGGACGCCTTCAAGCTCGATGAGCTCGGCCTGCGGGGCGGCGGCGCCGGCGAGCAGTTTTTGACGCTGGGCAAGCGGCTCACCGACCGGCTCTACCTGGTGTTCGAGCAAGGCTTCGGTGCAGCGGAAACCCTGCTGCGCCTCGAGTACAGCCTCACCCGGCGCGTCGTGCTGCGCCTGCAAGCCGGCGAGGCCTCCGGAGGGGGCGTTTTCTATCGCAGGCGCTGGAACTGACCGCCGAAATCATCATTCATCCCGCTAGGCACGTGCGTCGGCGAGCTGGCGAGCGCGCGCAGCCGTGGCGTTGGACCGCTCCGGCCGCGGCATCAGCCAGCGGAAGCCTTGCGCGACCACTTCGTCCACGTTGTCCTTCTCGACGTGCGGATGACCGCAAGCGACGTCGTGCGCCTTGCAGATCGCCAGGATTTCGGCGATGGCTCCGGCAACCGTGGGGTGCTTGTACTGGCGCGGGAAGCCGAGATTCTGCGACAGGTCGCCCTCGCCGATGATGACGGCGCCGATGCCGGGCACTTCTTTCAGGATGCGCGGCAGGTTCTTCAGCCCCACCACGTCTTCGCACATGATGGCGACCAGGATCTCGCCCTTCGGATCGAGCGGCCAGACATCGGCGCGAGCGTAGTATTCCGGCTGCGTGAGGCCCCAATAGCGCGCGGCCGCCGCCGGGGCGTCGCCGCGCTGGCCACGCGGCTCGAAGCGCGGCGCGCCCTCGGGCCGTGCATACCGGCACGAGGCGACGGCGCTGCGGGCTTCTTCCACCGTGCTGACATGCGGCCACACGATGCCGTAGACGCCGCTGTCGAGCACCTGCTTGGCGACCCACTGGTTCATCTCCGCGCCGTTGGGCGGAATGCGCACCAGCGGCGTGACCGCGGGCGCGAGCGAGCCCGATTCGACGATCTGGCGCCGGTTCAGGAGCCCTTGCAGGCAATCGCGCAAGGTCCGGACATCGTACGGCCCGTGCTCCATTTCGAACACGATGCCGTCGTACGGCTCGGTCGCCGCGATGTGGGCATTGGCCGGATCGCCCGGCGCGAACGTCACGCAAACGCTTTTCCCTTGCTCCAGCTTGCCGATGATGCCGTTCAGTCGTCCGATCTCCATGCCGTGCTCCGTTCGAGGCGATATGCATGGGGCTCACGCCGAGCGCATTCCAGCCGGCGTTGCGCCAGCCCGACCGACCCAGGCGTTGACCCGTACGATCATTGGCTCGTCGTTTGCCGCAGCTTAGCGCACTTCCGGAAGAACGGGTTGTGGGCGGGATGTTCTACCGGGGCTTTACGGACCGCCCGGGGCCGGCGGTCAGGTCTTCAGTGTGAACGGACTAAAGTCCGTGCGCACGTCGTAGTAGTCCTCCTGTTCGGCGCGCTTCAGGAACGCGACAATGCGATAAGTGAGCGGCGTGAACAGAACCTCGACGCCGACTTTGGCCACGAACTGGGCCAGCATCACCTTGGGCAGCATCTCGTTCGGGATGAGACCGCTGCCGTAGAAGGCAAGTGGATAGAACAGCGCCGAATCCACGCCTTCGCCGACGATGGTCGAGCCGATGGTGCGGGTCCACAGCCAGCGCCCGGCAGTCGCGATCTTCATCTTCGCCAGCACGAAGGAATTGACGAACTCGCCGCACCAGAACGCGATCAGCGAGGCGAGCGCGATGCGCCAGGTGGAGCCGAACGCGATCTCGTAGGCGCTCTGGTTGGTCCAGCCGGGCGCGGGCGGCAGCGCCACGACCACCGCCGACATGGCGGAAGCGAACAGCAACGCGCCGAAGCCGGCCCAGATCACGCGCCGCGCCCTGGAATAGCCGTACACCTCGGTCAGGATGTCGCCGAAGACGTACGAGATGGGGAAGAAGAGCACGCCGGCGCCGAAGGTGACGGCTCCAAGCAGCGGCAGCTCCAGCTGCGCGATCTTGGCCGGGCCGACCAGATTCGAGCACAGCAGCACGGCGACGAACGCCGCCATGACGAACTCATAGTAACGGTAGCCCGGCCGGGCGGTGTTCTTCGGCGTCGTCGTGTCCATGCCCGCGCGATGCTACCGGTACTGAGCAGCGGCCGCAATTGACTTTGCGCCGAGCGTCGCGTGCGCCGAGCGCCGCTTGTGCGCCGAGCGCCGCGCCGTTATGCCGAGAACAGGTTGCGCCAGGCTCGAGCCAGTCGCGCGCCCATGCCGTCCTCGCGAGCAGTAGGCGCCGGTGTCATGTCGGCGGTCGCAGGCGTCAGCTCGCTCGTCGCAGGCCTGAGCTCTGCAGTCAAAAGCCGGAGCTCCGTTGTCGCGCGCCGCAATTCGAGCGTTGGCCCCTGCGCGATGTCGCGAGGCGTGCCATCGCCGCCGGTGGCGGGTGTACGGCCAGCGCCGATGCTCGGCGCCTGCGCCTTGGCGTCGCACGGTTGCGACAACGCGCGCATCGCCTCCAGCAGCGGCGTCTCGATCAGCCTGAGCCCCGAAGCCCTCATGTACTGCAGGGCCGCGGTGACGGAATGTCCGATGAGCAGTCGGATCTGCGCAACTTCGACCGGAGCCGCGCCGGCATAGCGGCATTGATGCCTGGCGAAGGCCTGTTCGCGCCCGCTGGCCGGCGTCTCCCGCGCCAGCGTGCAAAGCTCCCGGGCGTAGCCGGCGCACAGGCGCATGCGCTCGGCATCCGATTGGGGCGCCGCGACGCTGCCCGCGGGCAGCGCGTGCATTGCCTGGACGATCACTTCGGGAAATTTCCAGTGCAGCGCGACTTGCGCACCGAGCTCGTCGAAGGTCAGTCCCAGGACGGTGCGCGAGGCCGTAGCCGAATCGATCCCATCGTCGGCGACGCGGCTCGCGATCGCTTCGTGTTCGTCGCTCAGATAGAACAACGTGAGCAGCTCGCCAAGCCGGCTGAACATGCCGCAGATGAACAGCTCCTCGACGCTCTGCAGTCGCAGCATGCGGCCGATGTTGCGCGCGATCACGCCGGCGACGAAGGCATCGGTCAGCGCGGTGGCGAGCGCGCCGGCGCGCGCGCGGCCGTTGCCGGCGTTCGTGAGCATCATGCCGGTTGCGACCGCGCGCAGCTGGGACAAGCCGAGCAGGGTGATCGCCTGCGAGACGCGGGTCACATTGCCTGCGCCGAAGGCGGAGGAATTGGCGATTCGCAGCAGCTTTTGCGACAAGGCGAAATCGCGCATCACCAGGTCGGAGATCGCCTTGATCGAACCGTCCTCGCTTTGCGCGGCAAGCTGATTGATGCGGTTGAAACTCGCCGTGAGCGCAGGAAAATCGCTCTTCAGCGCCATGCGTCGCAGCAGGAACTCCACCGTGCCGTGCAGCGCCTGCTCGCGCAGGTCCGAGCTTGCCGCGGCTACGGCAGGCACGCGGTAGCGGTCCAGATCGAGCTTCATCTGGTCCGCATCCGCATAGCGCTGATCCGGTTCGCGCTGCAGCGCCTTCAATACGATGTCGTCGAGGCGGCGGTCGATGCGCGGATTGGAGGCCGAGGGCGGCGGTGGAATCTCGTTCAGGATCCTGTAGATGATCGAGTATTCGTTGGCGGCCTCGTACACCGGCTTGCCGGTCAGCATCTCGTGGAACAGCAGGCCCAGCGCAAACACGTCCGAGCGGTAATCCGCCCGGCCCTCGCTCAGGCATTCGGGCGCGGTGTACTGCAGCGTGCCGCAGCTCACGGTCTCCAGGGCAGCGGTGTGCGCGGGCCGCGCGATACCGAAGTCGGTCACTCGCGGGATGTTGTTCACGCCGATCAGAATGTTGGCAGGCTTGATATCGCCGTGCAGCAGGCCGCTCGCGTGCACATGCGCCATCCCGGCGAGGATCTGGCTCATCATCACGACGGCGCGCGCCATGGGCAGCGGACCTTCCGCCTCGAGCGCGGCGGCCAGGGTTCTGCCCTCGACGTATTCGAACACGACGAAGGGCTGGCCGGCGTGGATGCCGACTTCGAACACAGGAACGATATTGGGATGGCTCAGGCTGCTTGCGGTTTTCGCCGCTGCGACGAACTGTTCGGCCTGGTCGGCACTCGCCGCGCCGTTCAGGAGCAGGGTCTTGATCGCGACCTGCCGGTCGAGCTCCGGGTCGTGAGCGGCGTATACGATGCCCTGCGCGCCCTGGCCCAGCGGCCGGAGCAGGCGAAACCGGTTGATGCGCTCTGCGTTCGAAGCAACTGGGGTCATGGCGATGGGAGACAAGTCCCCGACGAACGCATCTACGGCCTTAAATGAAGATTCTTTATCGGCTGCGTTGCATGCGTGTGACATGGGTGCTGGCCGAGGGCAAATACGGCGCTTAGCGAGCTTGCGGAAAATGCATTACAGCTCGCGCCCGGAGAGAGGGGGGGCGCATTGCGGATAGCAGAGAGGGGAGCGCATTGCGGAAAGCGGCTTGTCAACCACTTTCCGAACCGTCAATAAGGCGGCCAATGCTTCAAGCTACAATGCGTTCACCATGCGCGCCGATGCTCTTGCCTACCAAGAATCCGGCGGCCGGCCCTGGGGGCTGGCCGCGACCCTGGGCCTGAGCCTGGCGATCTGGTATGCGCTGGAATTGCTGCAGGCGGCCATGGGCTTCGGCATGGATCGTGTGCTCGCGGCGCTGCGGCTGGTGTCTCCCGCGCAGAACACGCAGGCGCTGAATTTTGCGGTGATCACCTGCATCAGCACCGTCCTGTGCGGCGCGCTGGTGATCGCGGCGGCGGCGCTGCGCGACAGGCTCGACCCGCGCGCCTATCTCGGCATCGTACGTGCGCCGGCGAAGGAGTGGCTGCGCTGGCTCGGCGCCATGGCGCTGATCGTCGCGATGACCGACCTGGTTATTTACCTGGTGAAGGGCGAGCTGCTGCCGGCGCAATGGGTCGAGATCTATCGCAGCGTGCAATCGCCGCTGCTGTTCTGGATCGCGCTGGTGGTCGCGACACCCATATTCGAGGAGCTGCTGTTTCGCGGGTTCGTGTTCGCGGGCATTCTGGCCTCACCTCTGGGCCGGGTCGGCGCCGTGCTGATTACCGCGCTGGCATGGACGTGGATCCATTACGAGTTCGATCCGCTCGAGTTCGCCATCATTTTCATCGTCGGCGTGACGCTCGGCATCGCGCGCCTGCGCACCGGCTCGTTGCTGGTCACCATGGCCATGCACATGCTCTACAACCTGATCTCCACCGGAGAGATCATCTGGCTGGCGGCCATTGCCGATGCGCAGTCCTAGCCCCGATATTTCGTCAGTCGGCCCGAATCGAAGCCAACGCATTGAGCGAGCCGCAGTGCTGCAGTCGAGGTGGCTGGAACGTAGCCGCACGCGGTCATAACGAGCGGCCGTTGCGGATGATGCCGACGCCGATGCCTTCGATCACGAGCTCGACTTTGCGCAGATCGACTTCGATCGGCGCGAAATCGGGATTCTCGGGCAGCAGCTGGATCTGGCTGCCGCGGCGCTTCAGGCGCTTCACCGTGACTTCGTCGTTCACGCGCGCGACCACCACCTGGCCGGCGCGTGCATCGGGCGTGCGGTGCACGGCGAGCAGGTCGCCATCCAGGATGCCGGCATCGCGCATGCTCGAGCCCCGCACTCGCAGCAGATAGTGCGCCTGCGGCTTGAATACGCCGGCATCGACGCGCGAGTAGCCTTCGATGTGCTGCTCGGCCAGGATCGGCGCGCCGGCCGCGACGCGGCCCACGACCGGCAGGCCTTGCGGCTGCAGCAGACGCAACCCGCGCGAAGCGCCCGGCAGGATCTCGATCGCCCCCTTGCGCTCGAGCGCGCGCAGATGCTCTTCGGCGGCATTGGGAGAGCTGAAGCCGAAATGCGCTGCGATCTCGGCGCGGGTGGGCGGAAACCCTGTCTCGTGCAGATGCGTGCGTAGCAGGTCCAGGATTTCCGTTTGGCGAGGGGTGAGGTCTTGCATGCGCGACTCCGTCGGTTGGCTCGCTCCCTCTGCTTCGGGAGAGAGTCGAGATGGTCCTGATCAATAGGGCTAGGCTGCCTGGGCCGCCGGCAGTCCGGTGCGATAGCGCGGCGGATCGGCGGGCGGCTCGATCTTGCCCAGCCGGACCAGGCGCGCCTGGATGGCCGCGCGAGTGCGGCGATGGTGCTCCACCAGCTCGGGAATGGGCTTGCCGGCATCGAATGCCTCGGCCAGGACATTGTCCTCCTCGTCCGACCAGGGTTTGCCGGCGTTTTCCGGGATGGCTTGTGCGCCAGGGCGGGGTCGTCCGGCCGGATCGGCCATCGCCTGCACGGCCTGGAACAGGGCGCGTACGGTATCCGGGTGCTGGTACGGGCTATCGGCGGGGAAAGTCTCGCCGGTATGCGGGTCGACCCCCTGGGCCAAGGTGCTGAGAATGTGCATTGCGGCTCGCTTTTCCATGGTGATCTCCTTCGAAGCCCCTCCATGGACAGTATGTTTCGGCTCGAGCGGACGATTCCGCCGCGGCCTGTCTTGCCGCAGCCGGAAATGCGGGGCCGCGGTACCTGTGAATATATCCAGTTTACGCCGCATGTCAAGCCGGACGCGCGTGGCATAAGTCCTGGGTGCGCCGCGGAGTGCCTGGGTTACACTGGCGCCACCCGCGGCAGGGAGGCATGCGAGGCGGCCAGGCATGCGGAGCCCGCGATAGCTTCACCGCCATGAGGGCGGCGGCCCTCTCAAGAGGAGCTAACGACGCGGAGCTAACGACGCGGAGCTAACGACGCGGAGCGAATGAAGGGGAGCGAATGAACCGGCTGCTGCGCGATATCGGCTATTTCCTCATCCTGGCTCTGATGGTGATCGGAATCACCGGCGTCATCTACCACTCGATCGGCGAGAACGGATGGGTCGAACGCTTCTTCGGCGACCTGCTCGATCACAGCGTCAGCGCGATCGTGCTCATCGTCCTGGGCGTGCTGCTGGTCGTCTGGCTCGCGCGCCGCTGGCTCGTCGCCAGCCAGGCCAACGCGCTCTTCAACGACTTGCTGATGTATGCGATGGTGGCATTGGGCGTGCTCTTCCTCGGCCGCCTGATGATGTACGGGGCGCTCTGAGCAGGCGGCCGCAGCACACGGTCGATTGCAGCGGATCGTTGGCGCAAATTCGAGCAGGCGCGAGGCGCAAATTCGAGCAGGCGCGAGGCGCAAATTCGAGCAGGCGCGAGGCGCAAATTCGAGCAGGCGCGAGGCGCGCATTGGCGCAGCGCGAGGCGCGCATTGGCGCTGGCCCGGGCCGCGCGCTGGACGTACGCGGGGGTGCCCCGTGCTAAACTGCAAACGTGCCGCTTCGTTCACGACCCATGCGATGAATCAGCCCGTAGTCCCCCGCCCCGCGGCGACCATCTCCATCGTGCGCGATGTCGCCGGCGGTTTCGAAGTCCTGATGATGCAGCGAACCCATAGCGCCGGTTTCATGCCGGGCGCCTATGTGTTTCCGGGCGGCGCGATCGATCGCGAGGATCGCGACCCGGAGTTGTACGCGTTATGCAGCGGGATCGACGATGCCGCGGCCAGCCGTGCGCTCGGGCTCGAGCGCGACGGACTGGCGTATTGGATCGGCGCCATTCGCGAGTGCTTCGAGGAGGCGGGGTTGCTGTTGTGCTACGACGCAGCCGGCGAGCTGGTGCGCTTCGAGCATGCCGAAACCGCGGCGCGCTTCGCCGCCCACCGCGACTCGCTGAACGCGGGCAAGGTCATGTTCGCCGACTTCTGCCGAGGCGAACACTTGCGCCTCGCGGCCGACCGCCTGACCTACTTCAGCCACTGGATCACGCCGGTCGCGGCGCCGAAGCGCTACGACACGCGCTTCTTCGCCGCCATCGCTCCGCAACACCAACAGCCGCTGCACGATGCGCAGGAGCTGATCGATACGGTCTGGGTGCGGCCGGCCGAAGCGCTCGAGCGCGACCGCGCCGGCACGCTGTCGCTGCGCACACCGACCATCGCGACGCTGCACCAATTCGACGTGGCACAAGACTGCGCCGGCCTGCTGTGCAGCCTCGGCTCGCAGAAGGAGATCCGCGCCATCCTCCCGGCCATCGGCGCCGACGGCGCCCGGGTGCTTCCCGGCGAGCCGGGGTACGCCGAAGCGGCTTTGAATCCGGAGCCGAAATGGAGCTGAGCGCCATCACCCCCGGCCGGGTCGACACGGTGAGCGAGCGCGTGCGGCGCATCACCGCGCCCAATCCCGGTGTCATGACCGGTCCCGGCACCAACGCCTACGTGCTCGGCACGCGCGAGCTGGCGCTGATCGATCCCGGGCCTGCGATCGAGAGCCACATCGAGGCGCTGCTGCAGCTCGTCGGCACACGGCTGCGCTGGATACTGTGCACCCACACGCATCTGGATCACTCGCCGGCGACGGCGGCGATCCGCGCGGCAACTAACGCCCAGGTGCTCGGCAAGCCGCCGCCGGACGACGGGCGCCACGATACCGCGTTCGCACCCGATCGCGTGCTGCAAGACGGCGAATGGCTCGAGACGCCGGAGTTCCGGCTGCGCGCCGTACATACGCCGGGCCATTCGTCCGAGCATCTGTGCTACCTGCTGGAAGAGGAGCGGCTGCTCTTCACCGGCGACCACGTCATGCAGGGCTCCACGGTGGTCATCGGCCCGCCCGACGGCAGCATGAGCGCCTATCTCGCCTCGCTCGAGAAATTGCTCGGTCTGGACCTGGGGCGTTTCGCCCCGGGGCATGGTCACCCGATCGACAAGCCGCACGACGAAGTGCGCCGTCTGATCAAGCATCGCCTCGCGCGCGAGCAGAAGGTGCTGGGCGCATTGCAGGCGCTCGGGCGCGGAGACCTCGATGCGCTCGTGGTGCATGCCTACGACGATGTCTCGCCCAAGCTGCACCCGGTGGCGCGGCGCTCGTTAACGGCGCATCTGCTCAAGCTCGAGCACGATGGCCTCGCCCGGCGCGAAGGCGAGCAGTGGGTTGCGTCCGGCAGGGCAGGCTGAGTAACTAGTGTCCTGAGTCAGAAGTTCGTCACCCCCGCGAACGCGGGGGTCCAGGCGGGGTTTCATTCTGGATTCCCGCTTGCGCGGGAATGACGATATACGACGAATTTGCGATTCACCACACTAGCGCGCTGCCTCATCCTGCGCCGGCTGCTCGCCGTTCCCGGGTTGCGGTTGCGACCCGATCGGCGGCAGCAGCGGATACTTGTTTCGCTTTTTCTCCGGCGTTGGCGTGGAAACACCGTCCGCATCGCTGTCGCTCGATTGGCTGCGGCCCTTGTTGATGCCCCAGCTGTCCTTGTAGCGCTTCCAGATCGGCACCTTGGACTCGGCCGTATTGGGCTCGGTGCGCCCCGACTTCAGCCGCGCCTCGATCTTCTCCGGCTCCTCGGCGAAAACCGAGGCGCGCTTGAATTCGTACCAGGGATCGCTGGCCGCCGGATTCCACAGCAGAATGTTCAGCAGGCGCAGGTGAATGAACGCCCGCGTTCCGCTGTCGAACTGCAGCAGCGCCCAGCCGCGTTTTGCTGCCACGAATTGGAAGCGCTCCGTGCGCGTGATTCGGATCGTTCCGCTCTGGAAGCTGGGCTCGCTGAAAAAACTGGTGCGCGAGTATTTCTCGTGCTCCGGAACGTACCAGTAGTAGCCATCGCGAACCAGCTCGGTCGCCATGGCCATGCGCGGCTGCCACGCCAGCCAGGCGCACGCGAACAGCAGGGTGATGCAGCAGAGCGAGACAAGCCGGGGACGCCCGAGTCTGATTGCGCTTTGGAACGTCATCGGAATTCATGCCGAACGGGTTGATGGTGGTGCGCCGCTCTAGCGCGGTTCCCGCCCCAGAACGAGCGTGCAATGCGACGACAGCACGCCGCCCTCATTATGCACCAGGGCCGCTCTAGCGCCTTCGACCTGCCGCTCGCCCAAGCCTCCTCGCAGCTGCGCGACCGCCTCGATGATGCCGAACATTCCGCCCGCCGCACCCGCATGGGCATGGGACAGCATGCCGCCGTGGGTGTTCACCGGCAGCTTGCCCCCGATCGCCGCCTCGCCCGACTGCCAGAAGGCGCCGCCGCCCCCGCGCTCGGCGAATCCCAGCTCTTCCAGCTCGATGATGGGCACGATCGTGAAGCAGTCGTACAGCTGCGCCACGTCCATATCGCCGGGGCCGAGACCGGCCATCGCGTACGCAGCCTTGCCGGAATGGAGGCTGCCGAATTCGGTCAGGCTGGGCGCGCTCAGCAAGTGTTCGTGGGTGTGACATTCGCCCGCGCCGAGGAGCCACACGGGTTGCGAGCGACAGGCGCCGATCCGGTCCGGCCGGGTGACGATCAGCGCGCCGGCGGCATCGGAGATGAGACAGCAGTCGAGCAGGGTGAGCGGATCGGCGATCGGCTTGGCGCCGAGGACATCCTCGAGCGTGATCGGCATGTGCATGTGCGAGTTGGGATGCAGGCAGGCGTGGCTGCGCGTGGTCACGGCGACCTGCGCGAGCTGGCGGCGTGTGATGCCATATTCGTGCATGTAGCGGCGCGCGATCATGGCGTAGCAGCCCGGGATGGAAGGGCCGTACGGGTGCTCGAAGTACGGATGACCGACTGCGGAGGCGAGTGCGGCGACCGCCTGATCGCGGCTCTGGCCGCTCGCGCGGTTCTCTCCGGTCACGATGAGCACCGTGCACGCCTGGCCGGCGGCGATGGCGGCGGCGGCGTGCACCAGCATGATCGCCGGGGTCGCGCCGCCTGCGATCAGCGACGCGCAATAGCTCGGGCGCAGCCCCAGGTATTCGCTCAGCACGGTGCCGAGCATGAAATAAGGCTCGGTCATCGAATAGGCGGTGAGCAGGCCGTCGATGTCGCCGGGGCGCAAGCCGGCGTCGTCCAGGGCGCGCCGCGCGGCCTGCGCGTTCAGGCCAAGTCCTGTCATGTGCGGCAGCTTGCCGATATCGGACTCGCCGCTGCCGACGATAGCGCAACTGTTGCGCAGGCTCATCGGCGCGCGCCGCGTTCCTCGCCGGCGCCTGCCGCGGTCGTTGCGGGCACCGTAATGACGCCGGCATCGCGCAGCGCGGCGATCTCCTGGCTGCTCAAGCCGGCCTCGCGCAGCACTTCCTCGGTGTGCTCGCCGAGATGCGGCGAGGGCCGGGCGTTGTGCGGCCGGCTGCCGAAAAAGCGCAGCGGCAGGCGCATGGTGCGAAGCGCGCCCTCGGTCGGGTGGTCGCGAATCTCGAACAAGCCGACGTCGTCCAGATGCGGGTCGTGCAACAGGCTTTCGAGCGTGTGCAGCGGGGCTGCCGGAATATCGGCCTCGTCGAGCAGCGCCAGCCACTCGGCGCTGGTGCGCGTGCGCAGAACTTCCTCGGTGATGGCGTAGACCTCCTTCAGATGGCGGCTGCGCTGGGTGCGGTTCTCGAAGCGCGGATCGGACTTGAGCTGCGGGCGCCCGATCAGATCGCAGAAGGCGCGGAATTGCCGGTCGGTGGAGGCCATCAGCGAGATGTAGCCGTCCTGGGTGGCATACGGGCGCCGGTCGAACAGCCGGATCTCGCCCTTGAAGTCCACCGGCGGCTCGAAACTGTGCTCCCAGATGTGCTCGGAGAGCACGAACTCGGCCATCGTCTCGAACATCGGCACCTCGACCTCCTGGCCTTCGCCGCTGCGCACGCGATGCAGGAGCGCCGCCAGAACCGCGTTGGCGAGGTATACCCCGCAGACGCGATCGGCCAGGTTGATCGGGACGAATTGCGGCCGGCCGCAGATCCGGCCCAGCAGCGAAGGCAGCGCAGTGAGCCCCTGGATCACGTCGTCGTAGGCGGGGCGCGCGGCGTAGCGGCCGCCGCGGCCGAATCCGACCGCGCCGCAATACACGATGTCCGGCTTGACGGCGCGCAGCGATTCGTAATCGAGCCGCAACCGGGCCATGGCCTGCGCTCGGCTGTTGTGCACCACCGCGTCGGCCGTGGCAACGAGCCGCAGGAACGCATCCCGCCCCGCAGCTTGCTTCAGATCGATCGCGATCGCGCGCTTGGATCGATTGAGGTTGATGAACTGACAGCCCATGCCGGGATTGCGCGCCGGGCCGTAGTGGCGCCGCGGCTCCCCCGTGATCGTCTCGATCTTGATCACGTCGGCGCCGAGGTCGCCGAGGAACTTGGTGGCATAGGGCCCGAGCAGGACGGTGGTGAGATCGAGAATGCGGATGCCGGCGAGCGGACCGCGCGGCGCGGCGGACGACGAATCGGTATTCATGCGTTTCGCTTGGAGGGAAGAAATTCGATCGAGGCGCAGTGCATCGGTGTGCGGAAAGTGTTTGCTTTGCAAAAGGCCGAGGCGATCAGGTGCCGCGCGAGCGCCGGAACTGGGGCAGGGCGGCGCCGTCACGGTCTTCGAAGCAGACATGGACGCGCTCGCCGATGGCGACCCCGAGCGCATCGTCGCCCACGATATTGGCCATCATGCGCGGCCCTTCCGCCAAGTCGACCAGCGCCACCACGTAAGGCACGCGCGCGAGCCACTGCGGTTGTGGCGCACGCTGCATGACCGTGTAGGTGTACACCGTGCCCTCGCCGCTTGCATCGAGCCACTGCAAGCGTTGCGACCAACAGTACGGACAGGCGAGCCGGGGCGGAAAGTGCCTGCGTCCGCAATCGGTGCATGCGCGCAGCACCAGCTTGCCGTGCCGGGCTTGCGCCCAATAATGCGCGCTGTCGGCGTCGGGCCTCGGCTGCGGCAACGGCTCGGACATGCGCGGGGCGTCGCTCACCGCTTGCTGCTCATGGGCCGGTAGCTTTCGTTCGATGTCGCGTCGAGTATAGCCGCGGCACCCGGGCTTGTCAGTGCGGCGAGGCGTTCCTCGCGTCGCTCCCGAGCGGTCAGCACCCGCTCCGAGCACGTACCGCGTCGCATCGAGAGCGATGCGCGCGGCAGCGAACAATTGCCCCAGTCGACATATAATCGCAGCACGCGCCGAAGCTCGTCGCACGGGCGAATATGGCTCGACGCGCCGGCGCTGGAACATGAAAGGAATATCACGATGATGCGCGGGGTCGGTCGCACGATGGCAGTGTTCGATTGTTTCTCCGAGGACAGGCCGAGCCTGAACCTGCAGTCGATCGCCAATCGCGTCGGGCTGCCGAAGTCGACCACGTTCCGGCTGGTGCAGAGCCTGGAGCAGGCGGGCTACCTGGTGCGCCAGGAGAACCAGGAGTATTGCCTCTCGCACAAGCTCGTGCGGCTGGCACGCCTGGTCGGAATATCGTCCGATGTTCGCCGCGTCGCCCGTTCGGTGCTGGAGGAAGCGGCCAAGGCTTCAGGCGAGACGGTGATCCTGAATGCCGCGCGCGGACGCGAACGCGTTTGCCTGGAAGTGATCGACACCCAATCGCCGCTCGGGAGCATCGCGAAGCCCGGCCAGCACGTGCCGCTGGTCGACGGTGCGACTGCGAAGCTGCTGCTTGCGTACCTGCCCGGAAGCGATTTCAAGGAGGCGGTGGGCTACGCGTCCAAGGTTTCCGGCCAACCGCGCTCGCAGCTGCTTTCGGAGCTGGAGCAGGTGCGCAGCGCCGGTTACGCCGTCACCCACGGCGAACGTATCGTCGGTGTGAGCGCCGTCGCCGCGCCGGTGCGCGATACCGACGACGTCACGTATTGCATCGCCATTGCCGGTCCGACTGCGCGCATGAAGCCGCGCTTGTCGGAACACATCCGCATCGCCACGCGCGCCGGCGAGGAAGTGTCCCGGCGCCTGGGTGCGCGCGCTTCGCACGGCGCAGCCGCCGTTTGAGCGAGCAGGCACGCGCATGAGCACGTCCGCTACCGAAATCCGGCTTGCACGCATCGAGGATGCGAATGCAATCGCACGCATGTCGCGCGACACCATCGAAACGGGGCTGGGCTGGTCCTGGCGCCCGCAGCGCGTGCTGGTCTCGATTCGCGATCCCAACACGCTGTCGAGCGTCATCGGCGATCAACGGGTGCAGGGTTTTTGCATCACGCAGTTCGGCGACGAGATTGCCCACTTGAGCCTGCTCGCGGTCGATTCCAGGTTCCGCCGCCGCGGGCTTGGCCGCAGGCTGGTGAACTGGATGCTTACGTCCGCGCGCACCGCCGGGATCGCAACGGTGCACGTGGAGATGCGCACCACCAATCTCGCGGCGCGTGCGTTCTATCGCACGCTCGGTTTCGAGGACGCGGGTGTCGTGGCCGGTTATTACCGCGGGGTCGAATCGGCGCTGCGCATGGTGTTGAGCCTGCGGTCGCGGGATTTCCCGGAAGTGACCTGGGAGCCCCCGCTCGCCTGGCGCCGTCCGGCGGATTCCTGATCGATCGACGGCGCCTGGGCCGTGGGTTAGCGCATTCTGTTGCGAATTCGCAAGCAAACTTCTCAATATCGCTTCAGCACCCTCGCCGCAAGCGCCAGGCAAGCGGAGTTCATCCAGAACACCGGCCCCACGCCGAACGCGGTCCCGAGCGCGCCCGAAAGGATCGGCACCACGAAGTGCGTGCAGTGATTCACCATGAGCCGCAGGCCGTTCGCCTCGCCGGCGCGGGCGGCTGGCGCGCGGGCGTAGGTGATCATCATCGACAGCGGCTGGCCCAGGCCGAGCGTGAGCCCCAGGGCGATCGACAGCGCACCGAGCGCGTAGGCGCTCTCAGCGAACGGAAATGCGAGGTAGAAGAGCGCCGCGACCAGCATGGCGCGCGCGAGCAGCCCGGCCTCGCCCCAGCGCCGCACCAGCGGCGGCATGAACCAGCGCACCGTGAATGCGGCCGCGCCGAATACGGCCAGGATTGCGCCGATGACGGCTGCGTCCAGCCCGATGCCGTGCGCGTACACCGGGAGGTAGAAGGTATAGAGATCCCATCCGGTCACGACCAGGCCGCTGGTCACGAAGCTCGAGCGCAAGGGCCGATCGCGCAGCAGCTCGAAGACGCTGGAGCGCTGCGTCCCGGCCGGTTCCGGCTTGAGCGAATGCAGATCCCGCATGCCGAACAGGATGAGCACCGGCACGATGGCCGCGAATGCGAACAGCAGGAAGCCCCCGGCCGTGCCGAGGAACTGGACGGCGAAGCCCGCCGACAGCGGCGCAATCAGCGCCGACACCGAATAGCCCTGGCTCAGTATGCTGAAATCGCGCGCCCGATCGTGCGGGCGGCTCATGAGCGCGACCAGGCTTTGTACGGCGACGTTGAAGAAGATGAAGCCGGCGCCCATCACCGCGGCGGACATGTACAGCGCCTGGATGGAAGGAAAGGCCCAGGCGATGATGAGCCCGCCGCAGGACAGCGTCGACCCGAGCAGCATCGGCCGCACCGGGCCCAGGCGGTCGGACCACTTGCCCGCCTGGATCGCGAGCATGAGCGACAGCGCAGCGTAGAGACCTGCGAGGACGCCCACCTGGAACGGATTGGCGCCGAGCTCGAGCGCGAACAGCGAAGCGATCAGGCGACTGCCCGCGTAGCAGCCGGAAATCAGGACCGAGGTGAGGGTGACGAGATAGACGTTCAGCGCAATTCCGTGCCGCTGATGCGCTCGAGCATACGCACGATTTCAGTGTGGTCGGCGTTGGCGCCGAGCGTCTTCTCGGCATCGTTCCATACCGGCACGCAGTGCTCGCCCAGCGGCATGGGCGCCTCGACCTGCTGCGCCAGCTCCAGCGCCGTGCGCAGATCCTTCGCCATCAAAGCGACCGAGAAGCCCGAGCCGAACGTGCGCGACAGGATGAACTGCGCGAACTTGTGCTCGGTGCTGTTGTTCTTGCCGGTGGAGGCGTTCAGCACCTCCAGCGCTTTCTTGGTGTCGAGCCCGAAACGCTGCGCCGCCACCATGCCTTCGGCGGCCGCGAGCAGCCCCGCCGCCGAGACGTAATTGTTGAGGCACTTGATGGCATCGCCGGCGCCCAGGTCGCCGACGACGAACAGCTGGCTGCCCATCGCGCCCAGCACTGGGCGGCAGCGTTCGATGATCGCCGGATCGCCGCCGATCATGACCGCGAGTTGGCCCGTGACGGCGCGGCGCACGCCGCCCGACACCGGCGCATCGATCATGCCGATGCCGCGGGCCTCGAGCTCCGCGCCGAGCTCGCGCGTGCCGACGGGCGCCGACGAGCTCATGTCGATCAGCACCGAGCCGCGGGCGAAGCCGGCGACCAGCCCGGACCCGGCCTTTTCCTCGAGGCCCGACTCAGGCGAGTCCTTGCGTCCGAGCGCGATGTCGCGCACGATCTTGCCGTCGGGCACCATCGTGATGACGACGCGGCAGGCGCGGGCGAGATCGGGAAGGTGTTCGAATACCTGCCCGCCCACCTCGTCGCCCAGCGTGCGTGCGAGCTTCGGGTCGATGTCGTTCAGCGCCAGCTCGAATCCGGCCTTCTTCAGGTTGCGGATCATGGGGGCGCCCATCCTGCCCAGTCCGATGAACCCGATGCGCTCGGGCGGTGCGAATGTGTCGGTCATGCGTCCTCCGTGAGGTTCGTGCGATTGATCGGGCGTAATGTTAGCAGGCGTATGCGCGTCGCTCATCCGCAGCAGCGGGGCGCCCGCGCCGGGACGCGTGGCATAATCGATGCAGATTCTTCCTCACTTGCAGTGCGCGCATCGGCATGCCGGCCGATGCGCGTGGGGTTCACTCAGGAGATGTGGCGATGAAACAGCTCAGGCTTCCGGCGGTATTCATGCGCGGGGGCACCAGCAAGGCGATCGTTTTTCGCCAGCAGGACCTGCCTGCCGACCGCGCCGCGTGGGACGAAATCTTCCTTGCCGCCATCGGCAGCCCCGACCCGAGCGGGCGCCAGCTCGACGGCATGGGCGGTGGCGTGTCGTCGTTGTCCAAGGTGTGCATCGTGGGACCGTCGTCGCGTCCGGATGCGGACATCGACTACACCTTCGCGCAGGTGCTGGTGAAGGAAAAGCGCGTCGACTATTCCGGCAATTGCGGCAACATGTCCTCGGCCATGGGCCCGTTCGCCGTGGACGAAGGTCTGGTGAGCGCAGCGGGCGACGAGGCGGTGGTGCGTATCCACAACACCAACACGCGCAAGATCATCCGCGCCCGCTTCGCGCTCGACGAGGGCTTGGCCGCGGTCGACGGCGAGCTCGCGATTCCCGGCGTGTCGGGGACGGGCGCGCCGGTGCGACTGGAATTTCTCAGTCCGGGGGGAGCGACCACCGGCCAGCTGCTGCCCACGGGCAACCCGATCGACCTGCTCGACGTTCCGGGCGTGGGCCGCATCGCGGCCTCGATGGTGGACGCGGCCAATGCCTGCGTATTCGTGCGCGCCGAAGACGTCGGGCTCACGGGCACCGAAATGCCGGAAGCATTGGATGCCGACCGCGATGCGATGGCGCGCCTTGGCGCGATCCGGCTGGCGGCTTCGGTGGCGATGGGGATCGCGCCTGACGTCGCAGCCGCGGCAGGCAAGACCACCGTGCCGTTCGTGGGTTTCGTTTGCGAACCGCGCGAGGCACGCACGCTCGCGGGCGAATCGATACGCGCCGAGGACGTCGATCTCACCGGGCGCATGCTGTCCAACGGCCAGACGCATCGGGCGCTGCCGCTGACCGCGTCGCTTTGCATGGCGGTGGCGGCTCGCATCGAAGGCAGCATCGTGCAGCGCGCCGCGCGTAAGTCCGACGACGCGGAGACGCCGCTGCGCATCGGCATGCCCTCGGGCGTGCTGGTGGTGGCGGCGACGGTGCAGTCGAGCGCCGGGCAATGGGTGGCCGAGCAGGGTGCGTTCTATCGGACGGCGCGGCGGTTGTTCGACGGCGCGGTGTACGTGCGTGCGTCGCGTGTCGCACGCGCGGCCGGTGCCTCGCAGGCAGCCACAGCCCCGGTCTGATCAAGCTGCGGTCCGTCCACGGCAAGGCGGTTCACAGCAATGCGGTCTTTCGCTTTCCGTTCGCGCCGCCTTCGCGAGCGCCGCGGCCGGGCCGTCTATAATCGGCCGATTCTCCTCAACTGCCCGGATCCGCCGTCTTGACCCTGTTGGTCATCCTGCTCTACTTCGTCGCCAGCGCGTTCATCGTGCTGGGCTTCATGATGCTATTCGTGTATCGGCGCACGCGCCACCCCACGCTGCTGTTGCTTTCGTTCGTCTATTGCGGTTCCGGCCTGGTGGCCGGCTATTCGATGCAGTGGTGGCCGCTGGTCGCCGGCTTCGTGGTGGCATGGCTGCTCAAGCTCGCCGGCTACGACGTGGACCGGGCATCGCCGCCGGCGCGCCACGGCGCCCAGTCCGAGAGCAGCGATCCGCCGCGCGACTCACCCTGACGCTGCGCGGGCTTACGCGACCGGCGCCTCTGCTGCCAGGTTGAATTCCACCAGCTCGAAGTCGTAACCCCGCTCGAGGCTGCGCTCCAGGCGCGCACGGCGCCACGTCCGCTCGAACGAGAGCATGCATTCCTGCGGACCGGCGAAAATGCCGGGCTCGAGCAGGATGTGGCTCCGTCCCTCCGAGCGCAGCAGGATGGCGTCGTGGAAAGCGTCGTTCGTTCCAGCCACTGCCACCCAGGGATTGCCGGCATCGCCGCTGCCGAAACGCACGCGCGCGCACAGCGCATTGCCTTCGATCGCCTGCGCGCCCACGCTGAGCTTGCCTTCGGCGGAGCGGCTCAGGCGGCGTATGACGGCGATATTCCAGTCGAGGCTGTCGAGGCGGCGGAAGCCGATCAGCATCCCGGTGCGCGCCCAGCCGCCGTGCGCGGACGCCAGCGCTCCAAAGCCGTTCGCGCTCGAGTCGGTCAGCATCCAGCGTTCGGTCATCTGCCGGTCGCCTTCGAGCTCGAATTTCTGCAGTGTCTCGAGCGGAGTGACCGGCGCCGCTTCGATGCCCTGCGCGGGCTGCGGGGCGGCCTGCTGTTCGACCGAGCCGAATCGGATCTTGCCGAACAGCTTGTGATCGTAGGGCGCGCTGTCCTCGTAGCTCAGGAGGCCGCCCGCCTGCGCGTACTCGCTGGCGGCGATCATGCGGCGCACTTGCCCCACGCCCCGGCTCACCAGCATCTCGGCCTCGACGCGATCGCGCCGGTGCTGGCGCTGCGGCGGCTGCGACGACCAGTGCTGCAGCAGCAGGTCGAGCAGGCTGCGGTAGGAGGCCGGATCGAGATGCGCATGCGCCATCCAGTCCGGGACTTCGCGTCCAGCCTGCTTGCGCAGCGCCGCGAGCTGCGCATAGGCGCCGCCGACGCCGAAGAAGCGTTGACCGGAGCGGGCGCTCAAGCCCTTGAGCGAACGCCGCACGCCGGGCTCGCGTTCCGGTTCGATCACGAACGGCGCCGTATCGCGGTACGAATCGGCGAACTGAAAATGCGTCGCCAGACGGCGCAGCAGCACATCGAGGCCGACCAGTTGCGCCGGCAGCAGGTTGCCGATGGGCGCCGCGTCGTACGCCAGTGCGATCAGGTATTCGCGCTCGATGCTGCTCTGGTAGCCGCTGCGAGGATAGAGCTCGAGCAGCGTCCTGCTGCCGCCGAAGGCGCTGCTCCAGGCCGCCAGCGCGTGCAACCGGTCCCAATACGCGGGATCGACGTCGCGGTAACGCATGCGCATGAGCGCCTTGTGGCGGCCGAGCGCCGCCATGGCGCGGCCAGCGATCAGTACGGCGTCGCCGCGCTCTTCGTCGCTGAGCTCGCCAGGCTCGCTGCGGCTGCGGACGGCTTCGAGCCACACGTCGTAGCCGGCATGCACGTTGCGGAAGTAGCGCGCCAGCACGAGCCAGGCGCCGTCGGCGATGTCGCGTCCGTTTTCGTCTTCGAACAGGCGCTCCCGTACCGCCTGCACGGGCTCTTGTGCGCGCTCATCCAGGCGCTTCAGCGCCCGTCGCAACGGGTCGGGTGCGAATCCGAGACTGCGCGCGCTCTCGAACGGCTCGCCCAGCGCTTCGACCGTTCGTGCCGGGACCGTCACCGGAACCGCGGCGATGAAGTTCTCCAGACCCTTCTCGGATGCGAGCGATTCGGGATCGTCGTTGTCCTTGTTGAATTGCTTCGCGAGCCACTTGAACATGAGTCGTCGTTGCGATCGGCGTCCCGGGTTGCACGGCAGTCGCGTGCCTGCGAAACAGAGTACCAGCGCGCGCGGTGTCCGTAAATTGGGCCTGCTACTATTGATCGTTCCGTATTGGACGATAGTCCAATACGGACGCGACGCTCCCCTCTCCCCCCGGGGTGAGGCCTGGAATTCGCGGACCATGGTCCGTGCCGGCCGAACGGCATCGGCCTGCATGCCGATGCGCGCCCTGCAAGGGAGGGGTTGGGGGTGAGGGACGAGCGTGACATGAAATAGGGAACGCTCGATAATGGCGTCGCTGCGCGGCGTCACCCGCGTTCGCGTCGTGCATCGCTAGTCGAGGGTGCGCCGATGGAAGACGAGGCCGGTCGCGACCACCAGCACGATGCGCTCCCATGCCGGCGGCATCGAGGAAGCGCTGGATGCGCGCGCGATCGGCACGATTCAACGGCACTCGACCAGCCTGCCCCGGGCGCGGCACACGCTGCCGTCGCTCCCATATGTCGTCTTGCCCTGGATCTCGAATCGATTGCCGTCGCTGCCGCTCACCGTGTTGCCGCGCCGGGTGTAGACCGTGCCGTCCGAGCCGATCACCCGGCTGCCGACGCTGCGGTAACGCGTGCCATCGTCGCATTGCAGCGTCTGGTAGCCGATTTGCCGGCAATGCTTCGACTCCGCACGGCCGGGCGGCGGATCGAAGCGCGGGATCTTGCGATATTCCCACGGCGGCAGCGGGTTCGCGTCTTGCCACAGGCCGCGGCGCTGCCCGCGCGCCTGTTCGCATGCGTGCGCATAGGCACCCTTCAATGCGGCGGGCAGGCGCGGGCTGTCGTCAGGGTCGCACCAGGCGAGGCCCGCCTCGAGCAGCACCAGACCGAAATCGCGGCCGTCAATGCTCACGCGGCCATGGACGCGGTCAGCGTCGTCGACTGCGTCGATGGCGATGGCGACCGTTTTTGCGCCCAGATAGTCGGAGGCCAGACGCTGCGCCTGCTGCGCGAAGCGCTGTTTCTTTTCCGGCGCGTCGACGCCCGTCAGCTTGACTCGCTTCACCTTCTGCGCGGGATCGAGCACGGCGAAGGCGCTCGCACTGCCGTAGGCGACGACCTTGGCGTGCAGGATTTCGCCGGGCGCGGCCTGGGCATGCGCTGCGCTGCCTGTGGCACAGGCCAGCATGCATGCGACTCGCAGGATGAGTCGATCGATGAACGCCATTCGTTGCGGTTCGAATTGGCGCCCCCGACACGAATCGAACGTGCGACCTACCCCTTAGGAGGGGGTAGCTCTATCCACTGAGCTACGGGGGCATGCGGGCGATTTTAACCCACAAGCCGCAGCCGACGCGTGGATCGCACAGGTCCGTGCGCGGTTACACGGCGTGGGTGCATCGGTGCTTGCAATGTTGCCATCGATCGGAGCTATGATAGGCATCAGCCCCCCGGGCAGGAGCACGCGACTTAAGTGATCGCCGCCATCGATCATGTCGTTCTCACCACGCGCGACGAAGCCAAGTGCCTCGCGTTCTACGTCGGTGTGCTCGGCATGGCGCTCGAGCGTTACGCCGAGGGCCGAATCGCACTGCGCTTCGGCACGCAGAAGATCAACGTCCATCAACCCGCTGTCATGGCGACGCTCAAGGCGCACACGCCGACGCCGGGCTCGCTCGACCTGTGCTTCATCGCCGCAGTTCCGCTGGATGAGGTGATCGAGCGGCTGCGCCTGCACGGCGTACCCATTGTCGCTGGTCCGGTCGTTCGCAGCGGCGGCATGGGCGCCATCCGCTCGGTCTATGTGCGCGATCCGGACCAGAACCTGGTCGAGATCGCGGTGCCGGCGCAATGAGCCTGCGGGCTTTACCGATTCAACCGAAAGTTCTCGCGCTTCGTGCCAGCGGCGCGGCGACGGCGCATGCGAACACGTCAATAACCCCTGCTTGGCGCGCCTGCTCCGGGTTTTTGGCGAAGCCGCATTGGGTTAGGGTGACGGTGCGCGATTGCAGGCACGTTCGACGCGCGCCTCGCCGCGGTTTTGAGTTTGTAAGCAATGCGCTGGAAGCGGTCGTGGCGCGGGCGAGGCGGGAAGGTTGCGGCCAGCCGCTGGCGTCGCGGGGACTTTCGCGAACGGCCGACGTCGGTTGGCAGGCTGTGCCGGGAGATACGTAGGTACATGCCGGCCCGACATTTGCTTATCAGCGATGAACTGCACCCCGGGAGGTTGTGTCACAGGAACTGAAGTTGCAGGAAGCGGCCGAGTCTTCGATACCCAGCAAGGCCGCACTGCCGGTGGTTGAAAGGCCCCAGGGCCGGGAGAAATCTATGACGACGTTGCTCGAAGGTTACAAGAGTCGCTACTCGGCGGCGCAGGAAACGGAGATGTCGCTCGAGGAGTACCTCGACCTGTGTCGTCAGGACAGCACCGCGTACGCCAACGCGGCGGAGCGCATGCTCGCCGCGATCGGAGAGCCGGAAGTCGTCGACACGCGCAACGATCCGCGGCTGTCGCGCCTGTTCTCCAACCGCATCATCCGGCGCTATCCCGCGTTTCGCGAGTTCTACGGAATGGACGAGGCGATCAACCAGATCGTGTCGTTCTTCCGCCATGCCGCCCAGGGCCTGGAAGAGCGCAAGCAGATCCTCTACCTGCTCGGTCCGGTAGGCGGCGGAAAATCCTCGCTCGCCGAGCGGTTGAAGCAACTGATGGAGCACCAGCCGATCTACGCGCTCAAGGGCTCGCCGGTGAACGAGTCGCCGCTGGGCCTGTTTGCCGTGGAAGAGTACGCTGAGACGCTGGAAAAGGAATACGGCATCCCGCGCCGCTATTTGAGCGGGATTCCGTCGCCGTGGGCGGTCAAGCGCCTGGAAGAGTTCGGCGGCGATCTCTCCAAGTTCCGCGTCGTGCGGGTGCACCCGTCGGTGCTGCGGCAGACCGCGATCGCCAAGACCGAGCCGGGCGACGAGAACAACCAGGATATTTCCTCGCTGGTGGGCAAGGTCGATATTCGCCAGCTCGATCAGTACGCGCAGCACGATCCCGACGCCTACAGCTATTCCGGCGGCCTGTGCCTGGCCAACCAGGGCATGCTCGAGTTCGTCGAGATGTTCAAGGCGCCGATCAAGATGCTGCACCCGCTGCTGACCGCGACCCAGGAAGGCAACTTCAAGGGAACCGAGGGCTTCGGCGCCATTCCGTTCCAGGGCATCATCCTCGCCCACTCGAACGAAGCCGAGTGGCAGAGTTTTCGTAACAACAAGCGCAACGAGGCCTTCCTCGACCGCATCTATATCGTGAAGGTGCCATACTGCCTGCAGGTTTCGGAGGAAGTGCGCATCTACGAAAAGCTGATGCGCGGCAGCTCGCTCGCGCAGGCGCCGTGCGCGCCCGGAACGCTCGACGCGATGGCGCAGTTCTCCACGCTCACGCGGCTCAAGGATCCCGAGAACTCGAGCATCTTTTCCAAGATGCGCGTGTACGACGGCGAGAGTCTGAAGGACACCGATCCCAAGGCCAAGTCCTACCAGGAGTATCGCGACTACGCCGGCCAGGACGAGGGCATGACCGGCATGTCGACCCGGTTCGCGTACAAAGTGCTCTCCTCGGTGTTCAACTACGACCACACCGAGATCGCCGCCAACCCCGTGCACCTCATGTACGTGCTGGAGCAGCGCATCGCCCGCGAGGACCTGCCGGAGGAAACGCAGCGCCGCTACCTCGAGTTCATCAAGGGCTGGCTCGCGCCGCGCTACGCCGAGTTCATCGGCAAGGAGATCCAGACCGCGTATCTCGAGTCGTACGCCGAGTACGGGCAGAACATCTTCGACCGCTACGTGACTTACGCCGACTGCTGGATCCAGGACGAGGAGTTCCGCGACCCGGATACGGGCGAAGTGTTCGACCGCGCCTCGCTGAATGCGGAGCTGGAGAAGATCGAGAAGCCGGCGGGCATCGCCAACCCGAAGGATTTCCGCAACGAGATCGTCAACTTCGTGCTGCGCGCGCGCGCCGCCAGCGGCGGCAGGAACCCCGCGTGGACGAGCTATGAGAAGCTGCGCGAGGTGATCGAGAAGAAGATGTTTTCCAACACCGAGGATCTGCTGCCGGTGATCTCGTTCAACGCCAAGGCCTCCGACGACGACCGCAGCAAGCACGAGAATTTCGTCGCGCGCATGGTGGCGAAGGGCTACACCGAGAAGCAGGTGCGGTTGCTGTGCGACTGGTACCTGCGGGTGCGGAAGTCGTCCTGATCCCGGGCCGGCGACGCTCGCTCGAAGCCCGAGTGCAACCCCTGAACGAGGCAGGAAGCCCATGGCCCACCTGATCGACCGGCGCGAGAACGCTCCCAACAAGAGCGCGGTCAATCGCGCCCGCTTTCTGCGCCGCTATAAGGAGCAGATCCGGCGCGCCGTACACGACATGGTGTCCGAGCGCTCGATCACCGACATGGATCGCGGCGGCAACGTGAGCGTGCCCCGCAAGGACATCTCGGAGCCGGTGTTCCGGCACGGCCCGGGGGGCGACCGCGAGATCGTCCACCCGGGCAACCGCGAGTTCACCAAGGGCGACCGCATACCGCGCCCCGAGGGCGGAAGCGGCGAGGGCGGCGGCAGGGAGCCCGGCACGGGCGAATCCGAGGACGAGTTCGTATTCGCACTCTCGCGCGAGGAATTCCTCCACATCTTCTTCGAGGACCTGGAGCTGCCGCGGCTCGAGCGCAACATGCTGGCCGGCATCGAGGAGCACAAGCCGCAGCGCGCCGGCTATACCACCACGGGCTCGCCGACCAACCTGGCGATCGTGCGTACGATGCGAACCTCGCTGGCGCGGCGGATCGCGCTCGGCGGGCCGCTGGCGCGCGAGATCGAAGCGCTCGATGACGAGCTCGTGCGCGCGCTCGCCGAAGACCGGCCGCAGGCCGAGCTCCAGGCGCTGCGCGACCTGATCGAAGAGCTCAAGCACAAGCTCGCGCGCGTGCCCTTCCTGGACGAGTTCGATCTGCGCTACCGCAATCGCGTCAACGTGCCGGAGCCGACCGCGCGCGCCGTCATGTTCTGTCTGATGGACGTCTCCGCCTCCATGGACGAGGCGAAGAAAGACCTGGCCAAGCGCTTCTTCACGCTGCTCTACCTGTTCCTCACGCGCAAGTACGAGCGCGTCGAGCTGGTGTTCATCCGCCATACCGACAATGCCGAGGAGGTGGACGAGAAGACCTTCTTCCATGATCGCAAGAGCGGCGGCACGGTGGTGCTCTCGGCGCTGCAGCTGATGGCCGAGATCGTCGAAGCCCGCTACGCCAGCGGCGGCTGGAACATCTACGCGGCGCAAGCCTCCGATGGCGACGCGTTCGGTGCCGACGCGGGCAAGAGCGCGCGTTTTCTGGCCGACCGCCTCCTGCCGCAGACGCGCTATTTCGCCTACCTGGAGACGCCCGACGAGTCGGGTGCGCGCATGAGCAGCCTGTGGGTGGAATACCAGGAGATCAGCGCCGCGCCGGGGTCGTTCGCCATGCGGCGGGTCACGCGGCGCGAGGAGATCTATCCCGTGTTCCGCGAGCTCTTCCGCAAAGATGTGGGGGCACAGGCGGCATGAGATTCCCGGGCGAGGGGCGGCGACATGAGCTTCCCGGGCGAGGGGCCCCACGCAGTGGGGATCGACCGCAAAGCGAATGGCGCCGGGCGCCGACGGCTTGGCGGTTGACCTGCATCAGCCGGTTCGGAGGTGCCCGCTTGCGGGGATCGACCGCAAATCGAACTGCCGCCCGGCCGCCGACGCCTTTGCGGTCGAGAACCGATGGTCGCACGGAGGCGGCGGCATGAGTTTCATCTCCACCGGCGCGGACTGGGACTTCGAGCTGATCGAGCGCTACGAAAAGGCGGTCAGCGCGTGTGCGGCCGAGTTCAATCTCGACACGTACGCGAACCAGATCGAAGTCATCAGCTCCGAGCAGATGCTCGACGCCTATGCGAGCGCAGGGCTGCCGGTCGGCTATCCGCACTGGACCTATGGCAAGGAGTTCATTCGCAACGAGCAGGCGTACCGCAAGGGCTATCAGGCGCTCGCCTACGAGATCGTGATCAACTCCGACCCCTGTATCGCCTATCTCATGGAAGAGAACACCATGATGATGCAGGCGCTGGTGATCGCGCACGCCTGTTTCGGCCACAACTCTTTTTTCAAAGGCAATTATCTCTTCCGGCAGTGGACCGAGGCCGACGCGATCATCGACTACCTCGTGTTCGCGCGCCGCTACGTGATGGAGTGCGAGGAGCGCTACGGCGAGGCCGAGGTGGAAGCGATCATCGATTCGTGCCATGCGCTGAGCCTGCACGGAGTCGACCGCTTCAAGCGTCCGCAGCCGCCGTCGGCACGCGAGGAGCGGGTGCGCGCCGAGGCGCGCACCGCCTACGAGCAGCGGCAGTTCAACGACCTGTGGCGCACGGTTCCGGGGCGCGAGCCGACGCATTCCACCGGCAAGAAGCGCGACTTTCCGGCCGAACCGGAGGAGAACATCCTCTACTTCGTGGAGAAGCACTCGCCGCGGCTGGAGCCCTGGCAGCGGGAGCTCGTGCGCATCGTGCGCAAGCTCGCGCAGTACTTCTATCCGCAGGTTCAGACCAAGGTGATGAACGAAGGCTGGGCCACCTTCTGGCACTACAACCTAATCAACCGCCTCTACGACAAGCGCCAGATCAACGACGGCTTCATGCTGGAGTTCCTGCAGTCGCATACCAATGTCGTCTGCCAGCGCGGCTTCGACGAGCGCGGCTTCGGCGGCATCAATCCGTATGCGCTCGGCTTCGCCATGTTCACGGACCTGCGCCGGGTGTGCGAAAAGCCCACGCCCGAGGATCGGCGCTGGTTCCCGGAAATGGCGGGCTCCGACTGGGGCAGGTCGCTCGACTTCGCCATGCGCAACTTCAAGGACGAATCGTTCATCGGTCAGTTCCTGTCGCCCAAGCTCATGCGCGAGTTCCATTTCTTCGCCGTGGCCGACCACGAAGCCGAATCGGACCTGGTGATCGATTCGATCCACGACGAGGACGGCTACCGGCGGCTGCGCAAGCTCCTGTCGGAGCAGTACAAGCGCGAGAATTCGGTTCCCGACATCCAGGTCGTGCGCTTCGAGCGCGACGGCGACCGCTCCCTCACCCTCAAGCACTTCGAAGCGCGCAATCGGCCGTTGAAGCTGGAAGAGGCGCAGGAGGTGATGAAACACCTGTCGCGGCTCTGGGGCTTCGCCGTGCAGCTGGAATCGGTCGATCCCGAAGGCAAGACCAAGAACACGCTCGAGTGCGCGCGCTGAACGCGCGTCGGTAACGCGCGCCGCCGCTGCAGCGCCAGCTGCGCCGATCGTCGCGCCGATCATCCCGGTTTGTCTAGGCAGCATGCGCGTGCCACAATCGCACTGTGTGACATGACATTGCGGTGGGCCAGCGGACGCATAGATGCAGGCGGCGGAGCAATTCGAGCACATGGCGCGAGGTCCCGACGAGGCCATCGATCTGGCCCGGGGCGCGCTGCTGATCGCGGCCGAAGAGTATCCCGACCTGGACATCGAGGGTTGCGTCGGCGTGCTGAACGGTTTGGCCGAGGCGCTGCGCAAGCGGCTGCGACCCGACATCGGTCGGACCGACTCGATCCGCGCGCTGAACCGCTACATGTTCGACGAGCTGGGCTTTCACGGCGCCACCGAGGATTACTACGATCCCCGCAACAGCTTTCTCAACGACGTGCTCGCGCGCCGCACCGGCATTCCGATCACGCTCGCGATCGTCTACATAAGCCTCGGGCGCGGCATCGGCCTGCGCCTCGAAGGGGTCTCGTTCCCGGGCCACTTCCTGGTCCGTTGCCCGGTGCACGACGGCACGGCGATCCTGGATCCCTATCACAAGGGGGCGTCGCTCGGCATTGCGGACCTGCAGAAACGCCTGACGCCGGTGCAGGGCAAGGCGCCGAGCCGGGCCGAGGTGGCCGCGCTGCTTGCGCCGGCGCGCGAGAGAGAGATCCTTTCCCGGCTGCTGCGCAATCTGCGCGGCATCTACATGCACTACCGGCAGCTGCCGCAGGCGCTGGCGGCGACCTCCCGCATTCTCGCCTTGTCGCCCGACAACGCCCGCGAATGGCGCGAGCGCGCCAACCTGCATCTCGCGCTGGAATGCTTCCGTGCGGCGCTGGCCGACTTCCAGAGCTATCTCGCGCTGGCGCCGGAGGCCGACGACGCCGAGGCCGTTCGAGCCCGGGTGGTGGAGCTGCAGCGCACCTGCTCGATGCTCAATTGAGGGCACGCACGGCAAGGCGTCTCCCGCAGCGCCGCGATCGTCATCGTCCTTAGGGCATGCGACCTGCCACGGCATACGCGTTGCTGAGCTTTTGCGTGCTGTTCTGGGCGGGCAACGTGATTACCGCGCGGGCGCTGCACGACGAGGTGCCGCCGTTCACGCTGTCGTTCTGGCGCTGGAGCGCGGCGTTGCTCTGCCTCCTGCCATGGGTCGCCAGGGATCTGATTGCAGGCGCCGCGGGCATCCGCTCCGGCTGGCGTCGTCTGGTGCCGGCCGGCATTCTCGGCATGGCTGCGTACAGCAGCCTGGTCTACCTGGGACTGCAATGGACCAGCGCAACCAATGCCGCTTTGATCAACACCGCGCTGCCGATCGTCATCGCAGCAATCGGCGGCCTGTTGTACCGGCAGCGGCTCGCTCTGTTGCAATGGTCGGGTGTGGCCGTCTCGCTTGCCGGCGTGGTGGTCATCGTACTGCAGACGGGCGGCGGACCTACGGCAGTGAATCCGGGCGACCTGTGGGTGCTCGCCGCGGTGGTCGGCTTCGCAATCTACACCGTGTGCTTCGGGCGCGCCCGTTCGGGATTGACGCCGGGCTGCTATCTGGCGGCGACGATCGCCATCGCGGCGGCCGCGTCGTTGCCGCTGCACCTGTGGGAGATCGCGACGCGGCCGGTGACCTTTACGCGCTCGATCGTCGCGGCGGTGGCCTATCTCGCGATCTTCACGTCCATCCTGTCGTACGCATTCTGGAACAAGGGCGTGGAGACGGTCGGCGCGGCTCGCGCCGGTGCGTTCCTGAACCTGCTGCCGGTGTTCACGACCGGCCTGGCAGTGGCGCTGCTCGACGAACGATTGAACGCATTTCACGCCGTCGGTGCATTGCTCATCCTGTCCGGCATCGGCATGACCGCGTGGCGAAAGCGGCGGTGATTGCCGCCCGCGATGGTTGCTCGATGAACCCGGCGGCCTAGCGGCCGAGCCAGACGCGCACGATCCGCGACGGGCTATGCTGGCTGTTGCCGTTGTCCGATCTGCGTTCGACCGCAGCCGGCTGCGTACCGACCGCGGGCTGCGCCGTGGGCGCCTGTGCGGGCTCACTGCCGTCAGCGGCGGAATCGGATGCCGGGCCGGAAGACGTCGCGCGGGAGGGCGCCGCAGCGGGTGCGGCCAGGATCGGCACGGGTGCCCCGGCCGGGGCCAGGACGACGTTGCCGAGCTGGTCCACGAGCACCGTGGGCGTAAGGTCCGGGGCTTCGCTGCGCGGCTTGCCTTGCGGCGGCGGCGCTTCCTCTTCCGGCTCCGGCGGCGGGCTGCCGTCGTAGACCAGGTTGCGCCGGCGCTGCAGGTAGGCGTCGCGGATGAAGCTGTAGCGGTCGAGCGCGGCGGCTTCCAGGATCTTCTCGCTGTCGAGCAACGCCTCGCGGTTGCTCACCACGCGCGTTCCCACCAGGATGTTGCGGGTGCGGATGTGGTCGATGTACCACACGACATCGGTATAAAAGGCATCGACGAAACGCCCGACGCCGTCGCGGAACGAGCTCGGGCCCAGGAACGGCAGGACCAGATAGGGCCCGCTGCCGACGCCCCAGTAGCCGAGTGTCTGGCCGAAATCCTCGTTGTGCTTCTCCAGTCCGAGATGGGTGGCGACGTCGATGAAGCCGAGCAGGCCGACGGTGGAATTGAGGACGAAGCGGCCGGTATCCGACAGCGCCTGCGGGATCTTGAACTGCAGCACGCCGTTGATGACGACGGTGACGTCGTCGAGATTGGAGAAGAAGTTGCGTACGCCGGTGCGGACGAACTGCGGGGTCACTGCCCGATAGCCGGTGGCAACCGGCTTCAGCACCACGTTGTCCAGCGTGTCGTTGAAGCTATACACGCCGCGATTGAACTGCTCCAGCGGATCGCGGGGATTGGTGTGGGCGCACCCGGAGACCGCGCTTACGAGGACAAGCATGATCGCCGCGACCAGGTGTCGCGTGCGAGACTCGATGGCGCTCATCGGTGCGTCGCTCTTCAATTTGGTTGTTTTCGCAAGCGGCGGATTATAGCAACAGTCCGGCAACAGTCGCGCACTGGCAAAAAACGCCCCTGCCCAGGGGATAACGGAACGCCTGTCCCGACCTTTAGCGGCTAAGCGGCGGGTGCACGACGAACACGCGGCTGTGAACGGCCTGCGCGCCCCGCGACCAGGCAGCTTCGCGTGCGATGGCGGCTGCGAGGCGTGCAGCGAGCGCGCGGCCGCCTTGCTATACTGGGCGGTCAAATCGCGGGCGCCCAGGCGCGGGCCGCACGTGTTCATCGCAACGTGCCGAAAGGATCCTGCCATGTTGCAGAAGGTAGCCGCTCAACCCCCGAAGCTCACCGATTCGAAGCTCTTCCGCAGCCAGTGCTATATCGACGGCGCCTGGCTCGATGCCGACGACAAATCCACCCTGACCGTGCTCAACCCGGCCAATGGCACTGTGGTCGGGACGGTGCCGCGCATGGGGGCGGCCGAGACCCGGCGCGCCATCGAAGCGGCGGATGCGGCCTGGCCGGCGTGGCGCGCGAAAACGGCGAAGGAACGCGCCGCGCTGCTGCGCAAATGGTTCGACCTGATGATGCAGCACCAGGAAGACCTGGCGGTGCTGATGACCACCGAGCAAGGCAAGCCGCTGGCGGAATCGCGCGGCGAGATCGCCTACGGCGCGTCTTTCATCGAGTGGTTTGCCGAGGAAGGCAAGCGCGTCTACGGCGACACCATCCCGGCGCAATTCGCCGACCGGCGCATCGTCGTCATCAAGCAGCCGGTCGGTGTCTGCGCCGCCATCACGCCGTGGAACTTCCCCAACGCGATGATCACCCGCAAGGCCGGCCCGGCGCTCGCCGCCGGCTGCACCATGGTGATCAAGCCGGCTTCGCAGACCCCGTTCTCGGCGCTGGCGCTGTGCGAGCTGGCCGAGCGCGCCGGCATCCCGAAAGGCGTGTTGAGCGTAATAACGGGGACTTCCGGTCCCATCGGCAAGGAGCTCACGGAGAATCCGCTGGTGCGCAAGTTCACGTTCACCGGCTCGACCGAGATCGGCAAGCAGCTGATGGCGCAGTGTGCCGGCACGGTGAAGAAGATATCGCTCGAGCTGGGCGGCAACGCCCCGTTCATCGTCTTCGACGATGCCGATCTCGATGCCGCGGTCGAGGGCGCGATGGCTTCCAAGTACCGCAACGCCGGCCAGACCTGCGTGTGCGCCAACCGGCTGTACGTGCAGGACGGCGTCTACGACGCCTTCGCGAAGAAGCTCGCCGACAAGGTCTCGCAGATGAAGGTCGGCAACGGGCTGGAGCCCGGTGTGGCGCAGGGGCCGCTGATCGACGCCAAGGCGGTGGAGAAAGTCGAGGAGCACATCGCCGATGCCGTCGGCAAGGGCGCCAAGGTGATCGTCGGGGGCAAGCGACACGCGCTCGGCGGCACGTTCTTCGAGCCGACGGTGCTGGCCGGGGTGACGCAGCAGATGGCGATGGCGCGCGAGGAGACCTTCGGTCCGGTCGCGCCGCTGTTCCGTTTCAAGGCCGAAGCCGAGCTCGTCGAGGCTGCCAACGCCACCGAGTACGGCCTGGCCGCCTACTTCTACAGCCGCGACATCGGCCGCATCTGGCGCATCGCCGAAGCGCTCGAATTCGGCATCGTCGGCGTCAACATCGGCATCATTTCGACCGAGGTCGCGCCATTCGGCGGCATGAAGGAATCGGGCATCGGCCGCGAGGGCTCGAAGTACGGGATGGAGGAGTTCCTCGAAGTGAAATATCTGTGCATGGGAGGCATCGACCGTTGATGGTTCGTTTCATTCTGCGCGCAGGCTGCCGGCTTGCGCTGCCTCGGGTCAACCGTTACAACGGCGGCGGCGTTTCCGCTGGCGTTGCGCCGCGCTGCCGGCGCGCGTTCTCGAGGGCTGCATGAGCGGAAATCGGTTGTCTTCATCGCGTTGCGCGCTGGCGCTGGCCGCGTGCCTGTGCGTGCTCGGCTCGGCGCCCGCCGCCGCCCAGGTTGCGATCGTGCTCAACTCCGGCGAGGGAACGGTGAGCCTGGTGGATATGGCGACGCGCAAGGAAACCGCCCGCCTTCCAGTCGGCAAGGAACCGCACCACCTGATGGCCACACCCGACGACAAGCACCTGATCGTCGCCAACGCCGTCAGCAACAACATGGTGTTCCTGGATCCGCGGACCGGCCGGCCCGGCCAGCGCGTCGAGCGCATCTCCAACCCATACCAGATCGCCTATTCCCCGGACCGCAAGTACTTCGTGTCGGCATCGTTCCGATTGGATCAGACCGATATCTACGATGCGGCGACGTTCAAGCTGCTCAAGCGCATCCCGACGCCGAAGACGCCGAGCCATATCGCCTTCAACGCCGATTCCAGCCTCATCTTCATCACCCTGCAGGACAGCAACGAGGTGGCGGCGATCGATCTCGCGACCCAAGCCGAGGTCTGGAAGGTGAAGGTCGGGCCGGTGCCCGCGGGCATCTGGATGACGCCGGACGACAAGCACCTGCTGGTGGGCCTGACCGGCGCGGACGGTGTGGACGTGATCGACTGGCGCAAGCGTGCGGTCATTGCCCGCATCACCACTGGCAAAGGCGCGCACAATTTCCTGCCGATGGGCGACAAGCGTCACCTCCTGGTCACCAACCGGGTGGAGAATACGGTGGCGATCATCAACATGCAGAAGCTCGCGGTGGTGGAGAAATTCGCCGTGCCGGGCGGCCCCGATTGCATGGAGCTCACGCGCGACGGCAAGGAGCTGTGGGTGACCTCGCGCTGGATCCAGAAGGTGTCGGTGATCGACATGGCAAGCAAGAAGGTGATCGCGCAGATTCCGGTCGGCCGCTCGCCCCATGGCATCTATTTCAGGGGTCATGCGCCGCGCCAGTAGCCTCCTGCTGGTCGTGCTCTCGTTCGCCGCGGCGGTAGCGGCTGCCGCCGAGTGCAAGGGGAAGGTCTTCCTCACCATCGACACCGGCCACATGGAGCCGGCCGAGGCGATCGCCGCCATCCTGCGCAAGCACGACGTGAAGGCGACTTTCTTCGTCGCCAACGAGCCGACCAAGCGCGGCGACACCTCCCTCGATCCGGCCTGGGGCCCGTTCTGGCGTGCGCGCGTGGCGGAGGGACACGCGTTCGGCAACCACACCTGGCGCCATTGGTATCTGCGCCGCGATGTCGGTGCCGACAAGGTTGCTTACGTCAGTCGGGATGGCACGACGGAGCTGCTCGATCAGGCGGCGTTCTGTGCGGAGCTGAAGCGCGTGGACGACGCGTTCGCGGGCATGACCGGGCGCAGGCTCGATCCGATCTGGCGCGCGCCGGGCGGGCGCACCACGCCGCGTGCGCTGAAATTCGCGCGGGCCTGCGGCTATGCGCGTCACGTCCACTGGGCGAAGGCCGGGTTCCTCGGCGACGAGCTGCCGTCGGATCGCTATCCGAACGAACGCTTGCTCGAACGCGCGCTCCGGAACGTGAAGGTGGGTGACATCCTGATGATGCACCTCGGCATCTGGTCGCGGAAGGATCCGTTCTGGCCGCAGCTCGATCCGCTGATCGCCGGGTTGAAAGCGCGCGGCCTTTGCTTTGCCACCTTGACCGAGGGCGGCGGCCGAGCCCAAACTGGCTCGCAACCTGGCTCGCCGTTCGCCGGCGCGAACGTACACGTTCGCGAATTCCCGGCGAGCTCCCGTGCCCCGATGAAAGTTCCCGGTTGAGCATGAGCTGGATCGTCGAGCGCTTCGTGACCTTGCAGGGGTGGCTGTTTCAGAGCGCTGTGCTGCCATCGCTCTACGCGCTCGGGCTGATGGATTTCGCCGAGCCCGCCTTCGATGCCACCGAGTTCGTGCTGCTGGGCTTGGTCCAGATCGCGGCGGTGTACCTGCTGCTGCGGCCGCTGGAATTGTGGCGGCCGGCCGAACATTGGCAGGATCGCAGCGCCGTGCGCAGCGACGTGCTCTACACGTTCTTGAACCGCGTGGGTCTTGTCCCGATTGCGGTCTACGCCGTGCTCACCCCGCTCGTGGATGCACTGGACGCGCAGTTGCGCGCCGCCGGGTACATTCCGCGCGGCCTGGAAGATCTCGTACCGGTCTTGGCGCAATCGCCGCTCGCGGCGTTCTGCGTCTATCTGCTGGTGCTGGATCTCGCCGATTACTGGCGTCACCGGCTGCAGCACCGGTTACGTCCGTGGTGGGCCTTGCACGTCCTGCATCACAGCCAGCGTCAGATGACGTTCTGGAACGACGACCGCAATCATCTGCTGGACGAGCTGATTGCCGGCTTCTGGTTCGCGGGCGTCGCGTTCCTCATCGGCGTGCCGCCCGAGCAGTTCGTGGCCGCCGTGATGCTGACACGCTTCGTCGAAAGCCTGTCGCATGCCAACGTGCGCTTCGGCTTTGGTGCGCTCGGCGAGCGGCTGCTGGTGGGCCCGCGGTTCCATCGCACGCACCACGCGCTCGGCGTGGGGCACGAAGGCGCCCGCTACGGGTGCAACTTCGCGACTCTGCTTCCGCTCTGGGACATGGTGTTCGGCACGGCGAACTTCGCCCATCGCGGTACCGCGACGGGGGTCCGCGACCAACTGGAAGGGCGGGACTACGGCGAGAGCTTCCTCGCCCAGCAATGGCTCGGGCTGAAGCGCCTCGTCGGGCGCGCCTGAGCCGCGCCCCTAAGGCGGCTGCCGAGGTGAAGCGGTGCTATTCCGCGCCGGCGGCGTTGAAGTGCTCGGCCGCGCCCAGGCCGTTCAGATCCTGCGAGTCGAGCTCCCAGGCCTCGATCTCATCCTCCGGCACGATCAGCTCGCGCGACTTGCGCTCGAAGTAATCCTCGGCCGCAAAGCTGCGCTGCGGGTTGCGTGAAGAAGTACGCATCTTGTTTTCCTTTGTTCCAATGACGCGATCGCCTGCCGCGAAATCGACACGTTCCGGCCGGCATTCGCTATGCTCTGGCCTCGAGGCTGGCGTATGCTCTACAGCAAACCTGATGCCAGCACACTAACGAGCCCGACCGCGCTACCATGGCCCGAGCAGACCGTTTTCCATGCCGCATATCGTTACCCGTTCACAATTTCGGCGTTTGCCGGCGTTCCCTTGAGGAGGGAAGCGTCGATGCCTGATTCGGCACTGCAAGGCACGAGCGTGGCGGCGCCGGGACGGGAGGCCGAGAATCCTCCCGTCATACGCAGCGAGAGCTTCGTCAGCCGTCAGCTCGATCGGCTGCGGCAAACCTGGCAGCGCATCGCCGGCGTTGCGTCGACCGACGAGGCAGTGCCGGGCGGAATGACCCGGCGCCAGCTGAAGGAGCTCGAAAGCCAGATGCATGCGTGCGTCGCTCAGGCCGGAGGTGAAGTGTCGGCGCGGCTGCAGGCGGCGGCGCTCGGCCAGACCTACCTCGGCCTGAACGCGGCCGGCAAGCGCGAATTCCTCGCGCTGATCGCCAGCTTCGGTCCGGACCGGCGCGTGCTCGGCGCGGCCGCGCGCGGGTTGCTGGAGGCCCGGGACGATGCGTCTCACCTCGAGTATGAACGCGCCCTGCGCGAAGCGATGCGCGCGCCGCGGGTAAAGATCCTCACCCAGTTCACCGGGCTGCCCGACGGGGTGAAGTTCCTCGTCGACCTGCGCGCCGATCTGCTGGGAGCAGCGCGGGAAAACCCGGAGCTGGAGGGGCTCGAGCGGGAGCTCTCCGGCCTGCTGGCACTGTGGTTCGACGTGGGCTTCCTGGAGCTGCAGACCATCACCTGGGATTCACCGGCGTCGCTGCTCGAGCGCCTGATCGCGTACGAAGCGGTGCACGAGATCCGCTCCTGGGACGACCTGCGCAACCGGCTGGATTCCGATCGCCGCTGCTATGCCTTCTTCCACCCGCGCATGCCGCGCGAGCCGCTCATCTTCGTCGAGGTGGCGTTGTCCAGGGGGCTCGCCGCCAGCATCCAGAGGCTGCTGGATGAGAATCAGCCGGCCGCCGATCTGCGCAAGGCGGATACGGCGATCTTCTATTCCATCTCCAGCACCCAGCCGGGGCTGCGCGGCATCAGCTTCGGTAATTTCCTCATCAAGCGCGTGGTGGACGAACTGAAGCGCGACTTCCCGGCACTGCGCAATTTCGCCACCTTGTCGCCGGTTCCGGGATTCGCTCGCTGGCTGCAATCGGCCGCGGCCGCCGCAGTCATGCTGCCGGCATCGGTGCAGTCGAAGCTGAAGAAAGCCGGCATGGAGGCGGCCAATGTGCGCGAGCTGTGGAGCGGCCTCGACGGCCGTACCTGGAGCCGGGAGCCGAAGCTCGTGCAGGCGATCGAGGAACCCATGCTGTTCGCGTGTGCGCATTATCTGGCCGAGGCACGCAACGGCTTGCGGCCGGTCGATTCCGTCGCGCGTTTCCACCTCGACAACGGCGCGCGCATCGAGCGGCTCAACTGGCTGGGGGATACCTCGGAGAAGGGCATGAAGCAATCCGCCGGGATCATGGTCAACTATGTCTACGACCCGGCCGAGATCGAGCGCAATCACGAGGCTTACCGGCTGCACGGCAAGGTTGCGCTTTCGAGCGAGCTGCGGCGATTGCTGCGCCGCTAGTGTCCTATTGATCGTTCCGTATTGGACGACAGTCCAATACGGACGCGACGCTCCCCTCTCCCCCCGGGAGAGGGGTTGGGGGTGAGGGACGAGCGTGACATGAAATAAGGAACGCTCGATAAGTCAGAAGTTCGTCACCCCCGCGAATGCGGGGGTCCAGGTGGGGTCTCGTTCTGGATTCCCGCTTGCGCGGGAACGACGAATTACGACGAATTTGCGATTCACCACACTAGCTAGGTTGATCTCGGCCTGGCCCTTTTAATCTGTCAGTAGAGGTCGGGGCGCGCTGCGATACGGCGGGCTTCGAACGGCGCCGAGACGGCGCCGTCGGCCGCGACCCAGGTGCCCGTCATGGCGTCGGCAGCGATACGCGCGTGGACCTCTCCGGCGGCTGCCGCGCCTTGCGCCGGCAGTTGCAGGGTGATGCGGTCGCCGGAGAGCGATGCCTTGAACGCGAGCGTCGCGCCGGTGGGCCCGTGCAATCCGCCTTCGAGAAACTGGAACTGTTGCCCGAGGCTGAACTCGAAGGCGCGGCTGGCCGCGCCTTGACTAATGGCGCGCCGAGGCGCGCCGTGGCCGATGGCACCGCGCCAGCGGCCGGCGGCGTTGGCCGGCACGATCCACAGCATGACGACGCTTTCGCCGCCGCGGCCGTTGTTCTTTTCCGGCACGTTCAATCGCTCGGTGCGGTCCGGTGCCCAGTTGCTGATGGCGAAGTCGTGGGATACGACCCGGCTTCCCGGTCGCAGGGCGGCGAGGATGCGAGGCAGCAGGCGCTCGTTCAACTCGGGCGAGAGGTACAGCGTGACAACCGATGCGGGGCCGAGATCGGTTGTTAGGGCGTCGCCGCGTTCGAAGCGTGCGCGCTCGGCGACGCCTTCACGCCGGGCCGCTGCACGGCTCGTCTCGACCAGGCTCGCATTCATCTCGATGCCGAGTCCGCGTGCGCCGAAGCGCTTGGCCGCCTCGATCACGATGCGTCCGTCGCCGGAGCCGAGATCGATCAGCACGTCGTCGGGGCCTAGCTTCGCCATCGAGAGCATGCGATCGACCACCTGCGCCGGCGTGACCACGAACGGGGGCTGCTCGCCTTGCCCGCGCGCGATTGCCGGGCAAAGCGCAAGCACGAAGCAGCAAATCGCCAGCAACGGCCATGCAGCCCGCTGGTGCAAAGGACGCTTCATGGCAGCAACAGGCGTCGGGCGCTCGCGCTCAATTCGCCGAGGCGCCGGCCGCCCGGACCACTTTCGCCCACTTGACCATCTCCGACTTGATGTAGGCGCCGAACTCCTGCGGCATGGTCGGCGCGGGATCGAGTCCCTGGCTGAAGAGGTACTGCTTGAGGTCGGGCATGTTCAGCACCTTCACCACCTCGGCATTCAGCTTATCCACGATCGCACGCGGCGTCTTCGCCGGCGCGAGCAAGCCGTACCAGTTGTTGGCATCGAAGCCTTTCATGCCCTGCTCCGCAATGGTCGGGATGTCGGGCAGCATGCCCGCGCGCTTGACCGTGGTGACGCCGAGCGGCCGGATCCTTCCGCTCTTGATGTGGGCAATAGCGGTCGCCGCGGTGGCGAAGACCGAATGCACCTGACCCGCCAGCAAATCGATCATCACCGGTCCGCCGCCCTTGTACGGCACGTGCGTCATCTTGACGCCGGCCATCGTGCAGAACAACTCTCCGGCGAGGTGGCCGGCGCCGCCGACGCCGGAAGATCCGTAGAGCACCTTGCCCGGACTTGCTCTTGCCAGGCCGATCAGATCCTTTACATTGCTCGCCTTCACCGATGGGTGCACCACCAGCACGTTGGTGGAGTTCACGGCTTGGGTGATGGGGGCGAAGTCGCGCACCGGATCGAACGGCAGGTTGCCGTAGAGGGTGGGATTGATCGCCAGCGCCGCGATCGTGCCCATGAGCAGGGTGTAGCCGTCGGGGTTGGCCGTGGAGACGATGTGTGTGGCGATGTTGCCCGCCGCGCCGGGCCGGTTGTCGATCACGACCTGCTGGCCGAGCGACTGGCTCAGTTTCTGCGCGACGGCGCGCGCGGTGGTATCGGTGCCGCCACCGGGGGCGAAGCCGACCAGCAACCGGATCGGGCGCTCGGGAAAACGTGCGGCCCCGTCGGGTGCGGCTGCGGCCAACGCCGGCACGGCTTGGCTCGCCAGGACCGCCGCCGTGGCGACGGTCAGGACCGTCCGCAGCGCGGACGGTCCCGGCAAAACTCGGTTCACTCGCTTCCTCCTCGACATCCCGCGCTGCGCTGCGATGCGTTCGTGTCGCGCGTGCTCGCGCGCTCGGCGGATTATACGTATGCGCCGAGCGCAGACCATGCCGATGCGCACTCGAAACGGACGAGCGTAGCTACCGGCTCACCTTCCTCGGCGGCACTATTGCTTGCGGGGCTCGGTACCGTGGCGCTCGCCGTGCGGCGCAGGCGGCCGCCTCGCGCGACACCTGGCTAGCGCCGATCGCCCACCTGGTCGAAGGTGTCCCAGAGATCGCCGCTCACCCGCAGGATCACGAGCGCGCGCGCCAGACGTCCGAGGTAAAGAAGCTCTTCCATCATCGCAGGCGGGAAACCCTGGCGGTTGCCGCGCGTATCGATGACGAGGCTGTTGAGATACGCCTCGCAGTCCGGCGTTCCCCAAAGCTGCTCGATGCGGGTCGAAATCCGCGGATAGTCCTCCAGCGCCGCGCGCACCCGCAGGTGCTCGGCCGGGCCTTTTTTGGGCTCCACCTTCTCGTCCAGCAGCGACAGATCGGGAAACGGATCCGCCCCGGCATCGCGTCCCGGCACCCGGTCGAGCCGTTCGGTCACCGGCGCATCGGCGGTCGAGCCGCGATGGGTGGATCTTTCACCCTGCTGTTCGGCGGTCGAGCCGCGATGGGTGGATGTTTCGCCGCGCTGTTCGACGACCGAGCCGCGATGGGCGGGCGCTTCGCCTTGCTGCTCGATCGGCTCCGCCGAGGCGACGCTGTGTGCTTGCTGAGGCGCACCGGTCGCGGTGAAATCGTCCGCGTTGGAGGCTGCCGCGGCGGCGCGCCCCATCCCGGCGGCCGCTTCCAGGCGCTCGACGCGCTGCTCAAGAAACTCCAGGCGCTTCAGCATCTCGTCCAGCGCAAGATTCACCGTTTCGCCCCCGGGCACCAAGACCTTGTTGTCGAGCCGGCTTGCCTTCATCGCGTTGGCGCTATCCTACGCCCGCGGTTTCCGATCGCCGCTGCAGGAAGCGCTCCTCCATTCGTACGGTTATGCTGTCTTCCGACTGCCCGAGCGGCTATGCAAATTTCATGCCGGTGCGAGCGGGGTGCGCTCGCTTCCGGACGAGCGGTCGAATGGGCCTCTCGTGCGGTGATTGCGGACGAATCGAGCGCCGGCTTGAGCCCGCTGGCCGGTCGAGCCCGCCTGCCGCTCAGGTACGCCCCCGCCGTTCGTCCCGCACGCCGAAACGCTGAACGAAGCGCCGGTCGATCCGATCCTTCCACCGCCACACCCAGTCGCCTTGCACGGTGAAGCCGTCGCGGTTCGCGATCGCGTGCTTGCGCCCGGTGCTAAGCAGCGCGAGCGCTTCGCGCTGTGGAACGAACGGGCACAGCGGCGCGCCCTGCAGCGCGTGGCGCAGATTGTCGGTCAGCGGAGGACCTTGGCGCACGGCATAGACGCCCGACTTGGGCCGCGGGTGCGCCAATACGGCCGCCACGTCTCCGCAGGCGAATATGTCCGAGTGCGAGACCGAGCGCAGCGTGGCGTCGACTGCGATGAAGCCTCGCTCGTCGGTCGCGAGCCCCGCATGGCGGAACATCGGCGCCGGCGCGGCGCCGGTGACCAGCACCACGTGGTGGGCCGGCAGTCGTTTGCCGCTTGCCAGCACCACGCTTTCGCGCTCGACCGTGCATACGGCGGGAGCGGTGTGAACCACGATGCCTTGCTCGCGCAGGCGCCGCTCGGCATGACGGCGTACGCGCTGCGGGAAATCAGGCAGGACGGTCTCACTTTCGGCAATGAGCCGGAAGGTTGCGGCGTGGTTGCCGCCCGCGCGCATTCGCAGGCGATGCTCGAGCGCGAGCACGACTTCGAAACCCGCGGCCCCGGCGCCGATCACGGCCAGCGCCGGGCCGGGTTGTTGCGCGAGCTGCGCGATGCGCCGATCGATGGCGGCGAGAAAAGCATCGATCGGCTTTACGGCGATGGCATGCTCGCGCGCGCCGCGGATCGCGTCGAGCGGCGGCGCCGATCCGGTATCGATCGACAGCAGATCGAATTCATGGCGGCCGCCTTCGGCCGTGGTGACGATCCGCCGCTCGAGGTCGAGGCTGACGGCTTCTTCCTGCACGAACGCGACGCCGGCCCATGCACACAAGGCCGCCAGGTCGATGTGGCTGTCGGCCACGCTGTAGTGCCCGGCGATCAATCCCGGCAGCATGCCGGAATAGGCTGCGAGCGCTGCGCGGTCGATGAGCGTCACGCGGGCGGCCGGCGGGGGACGGGTTGCGAACGCATGCACGGCCTGCACGTGCGCATGCCCGCCGCCGAGCAGCAGCAGTCGCTTCGACGCCACGCCGGGACGGGTCGTTTGCGCCTAGCGTCGAGTGCCGTCGTAGACTGCGCCACCGGCGACCAGCTGCTCGACGTCCGCGTCGCCCAAGCCCAGCTCGGCCAGGATCGCGCGGGTATGCTGACCGAGCAGCGGCGCGGGCATGCGGATCTCGGCAATATGCGCGGTGGATTTGACCGGATGGCCCATGGCTTTCATGCGGCCGATGACCGGGTGATCGATCTCCCGGATCATCTCGCGTGCGCGCACGTGCGGATCGTTCAGGCACTCCTCGTAGGTGTAGACGGGGCCGCCCGGCACGCCGGCGCGATCGAGCCGTTCCCACCAGTGGGCGGTGGGTTGCTGCACGAACACCTTTTCGATCTCGTCCTGCAACGCATCGACATTGCGCAGCCGCGCCGGCAGATCCACGAAGCGTGCATCGGTCAGCCATTCGGGTTTTTCCGCCACGCGCGTGCAGAAGCTTTCCCACAGCTTGCTGCTGTTCGCGCCCACGGTGACGTAGCCGTCCTGTGTCTTGTATGCCTGGTAGGGCGCGGAGCGGCGATGACGCGTGCCGGTCGCGGCCGGCCGTTCGCCGCCGCCGAAGAAAGCGCCGAACTCCCAGAAGGTCCACGCCAGTCCGGCGTCCACCAGCGAGGTCTCCACGTACTGGCCCTCGCCGGTCTTGAGCCGATGGATGTAGGCGCCGAGCAGCGCGTAGAGCAAAGTGGCGCCGGCCGCGATGTCGTTCATCGCGATGCCGACCTTGGCCGGGCGCCCGCCTGCCTCGCCGGTCATGCGCATGATGCCGGTTACGCCCTGGGCGACGATGTCGTAGCCGCCCTTGGCGGCATACGGTCCGCTCTGGCCGAAGCCGGATACCGAGCCGTAGATCAGCGCCGGGTTGATCTTCTTCACACTCTCGTAGTCGACGCCGAGCTTGTGCTTCACGTCGGGACGGAAATTCTCGACGACGAAGTCCGCCTGGCGCGCGAGCCGATTGAAGACCTCCATGCCCTGCGCGCTCTTCAGATCGATCCCGATCGAGCGCTTGTTGCGATTGAGCACGGCGAAGCAGTACGACTCGCCGTTCGCCTTGGGCTCGAACCGGCGCGACATGTCGCCGTCGGGGAAACTTTCGACCTTCACCACGTCCGCTCCCATGTCGGCCAGCATCAGGGTGCAGTACGGGCCCGACATCACGTTGGTGAGGTCGAGCACCTTGGCGCCTGCGAGGGGAAGTGTCATGGCGTGCTCTCCGCTTTCTCTCAAACGGTGGATTCAGAAATGTCGGGCGGCGGCGACCGGCACGGTGGCCGGATCGAAGACCAGCTCGAAGACTGTGTTGTGCCGTACGCGTCCGTCGAAGCGACGCAGCGTCGTATCGAGCTCGTCCTGGCCGCGAGCGCGAACGAATTCCCAACCGTACAACGCGGCCAGGCCGGAAAAATCGAGCACTGGCGGCTCCAGCGTGAACGCCTTCATCGCGGCTCCGGTGAGCTTGGTTGCCGCTGCATTGAGCGTGGCATAGCGCCGATTGGACAACACGACCAGCAGCAGGCGAGTGCCCTGGTGCGCCGCGCTCCACAACGCTTCCGAGGCATACAGCGCCGAGCCGTCGCCGATGATTGCCACCACTTGCCGGTCGTCACGCGCGATGGCGCCGCCGACAGCGGCCGCGAGGCCCCAGCCGATGCCGCCGGAGCCGTTGGTGAAGTAATCACCGGCATTGCACGTGAGCGACTGGCGCACATCCGAGGTCGACAGGCCGGCTTCGTCGAACACGATCGCGTCGGGAAATGCTTGCGCGAGCGCATGCACGGCTGCGGTGGGGTGGAATACGCCGGCGGTCGCGGACGGCAGCATGAGCTCGGGCCGATGCCGCCGCGCGGGACGTTGTGCCGGCAGGCGTTCGGCGACGGCTGCACCGATTCGAGTGAACGCTGCACGCAGATCCACCAGATGCGCGGCCGCGTATTCGCCCGCCGGCGCAAGCAGCATGGGATCGTCGCCCAACCAGATCTTGTCCTGCGGCAGATCGAGCGGGCTGTAAAGTGTGGTGCGCAGTGTCCGCCCGCCGGCGAAGACGAGGAGGTCATGGTCAACAAGGCGGGCGCCGATGCTGCCGAAGCTCGGCGACAGATAGCCGGCGAACGCGCTCGACGCGGCATCGACCGGCAGCAGACCGGTATAGGGCGCGACGTACACGGGCGCGCTCAGCTGCTCGGCCAGCTCGCGCAACGCACCGGCCGCATCGTGCCAGTGCACTTCCTCGGCGGCGACGAAGGCCGGATTGCGCGCCCGGCACAGGCGCTGCGCGAGATCGTCCGCACAAGCGGCGCCAAGACCGCCCAAGCGCGCGGGCTCGACCGCAACCGCAATCGCATCGATCTCGTGCTCCAGGAGATCGGGCGGACATACCAGGGCGACCGGCCCGAACGGCGGAGTGAGCACCGCGCGCATCGCGTTGCGCACGTTCGCGGCCGCATCGTGCTCGGAATCGAGCCGCAGCACCGTCTTGCAGACGCTGCCGGCCATGCGCTCCAGCGGGCCGTACAGGATGGGCGCGGTGTGCAGCAGGCGCCGATCCTGCCCGCCGATCAGCACCAGCAACGGCGTGCGCGCGATCCCGGCCGTGTAGAGCGCGCCCATGCCGTTGCCGAGCCCGGGCGCGACATGCAGGTTGACGACCCCGAGGCCGCGGCGCGCGCGCGCGAAGCCGTCCGCCATCGGCACCGCGGCCACTTCGCTCAATGCGACCACGTAGCGGCCGCGGCCGCGTCGCTCGAAGCTGCGCAGCAACGGAATCTCGGTGGTGCCCGGATTGCCGAACACGGTATCGACGCCGCAGCATTCGAGCGTTTGCAGCAGGTAGTCCGCGATCTTCATGGATGCCCGAATGGGTGAAACGCCGTAGAATCCAGCGGTCGGAAGATTAGTGGCGCGCAGTGTGTAGAGTCAAGGCCGGCAGCGTCAAGGCGCGTGCCCGCATTCAATTCCTTCGTTGTGTGCTCCTCATGTCCGAGATCGCGAGTCCCGAGCCCTATTCCGAGTTGCGCGAAGCCGTGCGCGCCTTGTGCAGCCAGTTCAGCGGCGAGTACTGGCGCGGCATCGACGAAGTCCGCGCCTATCCCGAGGAATTCGTAAAAGCGCTGACCGAAGCGGGGTGGCTTGCCGCGCTCGTTCCCGAAGAATACGGCGGCTCGGGGCTGGGCATCTCCGAAGCCTCGGTGATTCTGGAGGAGATCAACCACAGCGGCGGCAACTCGGGCGTCTGCCACGCGCAGATGTACACGATGGGGACGCTGCTTCGACACGGCTCGGCGCAGCAGAAGCAGGCGTATCTGCCGAAGATTGCGAGCGGAGAGCTGCGGCTGCAATCGTTCGGCGTCACCGAACCGGGCGCCGGAACCGATACCACCAAGCTCAAGACCACGGCGGTCAAGCGCGGCGATCGCTACCTGGTGAACGGACAGAAGGTGTGGATTTCGCGCGTGCTGTTCTCCGACCTGATGCTGCTGCTCGCGCGCACCACGCCGCTGGACCAGGTGACGCGCAAGTCCGACGGGCTGTCGGTGTTCCTGGTGGATCTGCGCGACTCGGTCGGCAAGGGGCTCACCGTGAAGCCGATCCGCAACATGGTGAACCATCAGACCAACGAGCTCTTTTTCGACAACCTGGAAGTCCCGGCCGAGAACCTGATCGGCGATGAGGGGCGAGGCTTTCGTTACATCCTCGACGGCATGAATGCCGAGCGCATCCTGATCGCTGCCGAATGCATCGGCGACGGCCATTGGTTCGTGGAGAAGGCGGCCGCTTACGCCAAGGAGCGGCGCGTGTTCGACCGGCCGATCGGCCAGAATCAGGGGATCCAGTTTCCGATCGCGAAAGCGTACATGAACGTACGCGCCGCCGACTTGATGCGCTTCCATGCCGCGGCGCTGTTCGATGCAGGCCTGCCATGCGGCGCCGAAGCCAACATGGCGAAGTACCTGGGCGCGGAGGCCTCGTGGGAGGCGGGCAACGCCTGCCTGCAGACCCACGGCGGCTTCGGCTTCGCCGCCGAATACGACATCGAGCGCAAGTTTCGCGAAACGCGCCTGTATCAGGTGGCGCCCATCTCCACCAATCTGATCCTTTCCTATGTCGGGGAGCATGTCCTCGGCATGCCTCGCTCGTTCTAGGCAAGGCGCGCGCGAGGCCCGTTACTTCCTCGTTTCGATCCGCAGGTAGCCTCATGAGACCCTTGGACGGAATCACGGTCATCGCTCTGGAACAGGCGGTGGCGGCGCCCTTCGCGACCCGGCAGTTCGCCGATCTGGGCGCGCGCATCGTCAAGATCGAGCGCCCCGAGGTGGGCGATTTCGCGCGCGCCTACGACGAAAACGTGCACGGCATGTCGGCCTACTTCGTCTGGCTCAACCGCGGCAAGCAGAGCCTCACGCTCGACCTGAAGCACCCGGCCGCTGCCGAAATCATGCAGAGCCTGCTGGCCCGTGCCGACGTCTTCATCCAGAATCTCGCGCCGGGAGCGGCCGAGCGCCTGGGCCTGGGTTGGGCAACGCTGTCCGAGCGATTCCCGCGCCTGATCGTCTGCGACATCTCCGGCTATGGCGATGCCGGGCCTTACCGCGACAAGAAGGCCTACGACCTGCTCATCCAGAGCGAGGCGGGGCTCTTGTCGATCACCGGAACGCCGCAGCAGCCGTCGAAGGTCGGTGCCTCGATCGCCGACATCTGCACCGGCATGTACGCATATTCCGGCGTCCTAAGTGCTTTGCTGCAGCGCGGCCAAACGGGCAAGGGCAGCCGGGTCGAGGTCGCCATGTTCGAGGCGTTGTGCGAGTGGATGCTGCAACCGCTGCTGTACGCGCATTTCGCCGGCAAGCCCATCCCGCGCACCGGCGCCGATCATGCCAGCATCGTTCCGTACGGCCGCTTCACGGCGGCCGACGGCAAGGACGTGATGATGGGCATCCAGAACGAGCGCGAGTGGGCGGTGTTCTGCGACAAGGTGCTGGGGCGCCCGGAGCTCGCACGCGATCCTCGCTTCGATTCCAACACGCGGCGGTTGCACAATCGCGCGGCGTTGCTCACGATCGTGCGCGAGGTGTTCGGCTCGCTGAGCGCCGAGGCGCTGGTGGCACGCCTCGATGCGGCTGGCATTGCCAATGCCCGAATGAACGAGATGGCCGAGGTGTGGGATCATCCGCAGCTGCGCGCGCGCGGGCGCTGGACCGAGATGGGCTCGCCGGTGGGTGCGATTCCCGTCCTGCGTCCTCCGGCCACGCATTCCGATTTCTCGCCCGTCCTGGGTGCGGTGCCCGCGGTCGGCAGCCACACCGATGCGATCCTCGCCGAGCTCGGTTATTGCGACGCCGAGCGTGCCAAGCTGCGCACGGAAAAGGCCGTGTAGGCGCCGTCGCGGCAACGCTCGCACGCCTGCATCCGCATTCGCAACAGGCGCGTTTTTCCTCTGGAAGGTAGGCGCGAAATCCGTTGACAATGGCTCGGCACATTAGGCATGCTGGCGCCGTCTCTGCCGCGAGGCCAGAGGAGCGAGTCAGACGATTATTCCAACCGATGGGAGATAGAACGTATGGCCAAGAAGAGCGCCAAGAAGTCCTCGGCGAAGAAGCCCGCTGCGAAGAAGACTACCGCAAAGAAGGCTACCGCGAAAAAGGCTGTGAAACGCACGCCCAATGCAGCATTCATGAAGCCGCTCAGCTCGTCTCCAGCGCTCGCCGCAGTGATCGGCGAGAGGCCCATGCCGCGCACCGAAGTCACCAAGCGGCTGTGGGACTACATCAAGAAGAACAAGCTGCAGGACTCGAAGAACCGCCGCATGATCAACGCCGACGACAAGTTGGGCGCCGTGTTCGGCGGCAAGAAGCAGGTCTCGATGTTCGACATGACCAAGCTGGTCGGAAAACACCTCAAGTAGCTCCAAGCGCCGTTCACATTGCACATTGCTCCGGGGGCCGGAGAGCGCAGCGCCATGCTGCCGTCCGGCTCTTCGTGTTGCTGCAGCCGGCAAAGCCCATCCGGCGGTAACATTCGCATGCCGACGTTGCCGATAGATGAGACAATGCAGCCATGAGTGAACAACAACCCATGTCGCCGCGCCAGCGGCTGCAGGCCTTGCTTGCGATACCCGAGCGCCAACGTACCGACGCGCAATGGGACGAGCTGATCGAGCTCGAGATCATGCTGGCGCCAGGCAATCGCGAAGGCGCGCCGCAACCCGGTGGGCCCGGTGGCGGTGGTCCCGGTGGTGGCGGGCGGCGCAATCCCAATGCGCCGCAAGGCGGGCACCCCAAACCTGGCGGCGCACCGCACGGCAAGAAATCCGGCAAGAAATTCCACAAGCGCCCGCCCAAAAGCAACGGTTGAGCGGCGCCCGACAGCTCATCCGAGGAACTGCCGCACCGCCGTTACGAGGCCGGCCGGGTTGTCGAGCGTCACGTGATGCTCGGCGCCGGGGACTGCGGCGAACTGCACCTGTCTGCCATGGTGCCCCGGCCGCATTTGCGCGGCACGAAGAGGGCGCACTTCGCCTCGCGCTCAGGCAAAAGCGGTATCGAGGAACATCATCACCCCGAAACCCGCCATCAGCCCCAGCGTGGCCGGCGTCTCGTGGCCGTTGCGATGGGTCTCGGGAATGACTTCGTGCGAGACGACGAAGATCATCGCGCCGGCCGCCAGGCCGAGCCCGACCGGATAGGCGATCGCGAAACCGCTCGAAAGCCCGATGCCGAGGATCGCGCCGAGCGGTTCCATGACGCCCGAGGCCGCGGCGATCAGCGCGGCACGCAGCGCCGTGACGCCCGCCGCGCGCAGCGCGAATCCGACCGCCAGGCCTTCGGGAATGTCCTGAATGGCGATGGCGGTGGTCAGAGGCATACCGACGCTCAGATCGCCCTGTGCGAAGCTCACCCCGATGGCCATGCCTTCGGGCAGGTTGTGCAGGACGATCGCGAACACGAACAGCCACACGCGGTTGATGCGTTCGGCGGCAGGCCCGCAAACGCCGCTTGCCTCGTGCGCGTGCGGAGTGAACCGATCCAGCCCCAGCATGAGAATGGCCCCCAAGGCGAGGCCCAATGCCACCGTCAAGGCGGCGAGCGGCGCGCTGTCGGTGATGTTCCTGGCCGCATCGAGCCCGGGCAGGATGAGCGAGAAGGCGCTGGCGGCGAGCATCATGCCGGCGGCGAAGCCCAGCATGCTGTCCTCGGTCAGTTTGGAGATGTTGCGCAGCCCCAAGCCGACGAATGCGCCGAGCGCGGTCGCGGCCAATCCCGCCATGCCGCCGAGCAGACCATAGCGCAGGCGTGGATCGGCTCCGCCCGCGAATGCGTTGTAGACGCTGGAGGCCACCAGCGCCAGCACCACGACCGCGGCGATCGTCAAGCCGAGGGCCGCAAAGGGATGTTGCTGCACGTGCGCGAACCATGCCTCGCGCAGCGGCAGCCGTTCGGTGTGAACTTCTTCCATCGTTTGCACCTGTTGCTAGCAGAAGTTCGTCACCCCCGCGAACGCGGGGGTCCAGGCGGAGTCTCGTTCTGGATTCCCGCTTGCGCGGGAATGACGAATTACAACGAATTTGCGATTCGCAACACTAGGCCGGTCGCGGACGCCGGAGTCTTTGCACTGTGCTAACCACCGCGAGCAAAGCCGCACCCGCGACGATCCCGATCACGGCGTTGCCCAGCATTTCGGCGACGATTTCCAGGGCCGCACCCAGCGCGGGCATGCCGGCGACGGCGTGCACCAGGCTTTCGACCGCGTGGTGCAGGAAGGGAACGCCGTGCACCAGGATGCCGCCACCCACCAGGAACATCGCCGCGGTGCCGGCGATCGACAATCCCTTCATGAGCCACGGCGCTGCTATCAGGATCGCCACGCCGAGGCGACGACGCGCGCGCACCCATGCCGTCTCGCCCACGACCTGCGACAGGTGCAGGCCGGCATCGTCGAGCTTGACGATGCCGGCGACGAGCCCGTAGACACCCACCGTCATCAGGAGCGCGATGCCACTCAATACCAGCACCTGCGTGAGCAGCGGTCGAGCGGCGACCGTGCCGAGGGTGATGGCGATGATCTCCGCCGAGAGGATGAAATCGGTGCGCACCGCGCCCTTGATCTTGTTCTTCTCGACCTGCACCACGTCGACCACCGGATCGGACAACGCCTGCGCCAGCTCGGCATGGTGGACGCGATCCTCCGCTTCGTCGTGCAGAAAGCGATGGGCGAGCTTCTCGCATCCTTCGTAGCAAAGGAACGCGCCGCCCACCATCAGCAGCGGCGTGACCGCCCAGGGTGCGAACGCACTGACCGCGAGCGCGGCCGGGACCAGGATGGCCTTGTTGACGAACGACCCCTTCATGACCGACCACACGACCGGCAGCTCGCGGTTGGGCTTCACCCCGGCAACCTGCTGCGCGTTCAGTGCGAGGTCGTCGCCGAGAACGCCGGCGGTCTTCTTGGTGGCGAGCTTGGTGAGTACGGCGACGTCGTCCAGGATCGTGCTGATGTCGTCGAGCAGTGCCAGCAGGCTGGTCGCCATCGAGACTATTCCTGCATCGTGTTGAAGATCTGCATGGTAGCCGCGGCGGCGCCTGCGGCATAGCGACGCTCCCTATAATCGAGTGCGCCGCGAGCGAAGATCGCGATCATCGATTGGGAGTGCACAGCATGGCAAGCACGTACCAGGATCTGCTCTACCGGAAGGGCGGTCATCGGGTGACGCTCACGCTCAACCGTCCAGAGCGCATCAACGCACTGAACGAGCGGCATCGGATCGATTTCGAGAAGCGCATGCGCGCCTATATGCGCGTTTGGGAGATCCCCAAGCCGGTCATCGCCCAGGTGCATGGCGCCTGCATCGCGGCCGGCACGATTCTCGCCGGGCTGGCGGACATCGTGGTGGTGGCGCACGACGCAAAGATCGGTCCTGTGGAGGCGGCGCCCGGAATGGTCATGGGCCTCATCTGGGGCGCCTGGCTGCCGGTGGTCGGAATCCGCAAGACCAAGGACTTCGCGTTCCTCCACGGCACGATGGACGGCCGTCAAGCCGAGCAGTGCGGCTTCGCCACCCGCTCGGTGCCCGCGACGGAGCTTGCCGATACGGTCGACCGCATGGCGGCGGAGATCGCCCGCGTCCCGCTCGAAATCCTGATGATGAAAAAACTTGCTATCAACCGTAGCGCCAATCGGATGGGCGTGCGCGACATGATGGAGATCAATTTCGAGATGAGCCTGGCCGGGCATTTCAGCAATACGCGTGAGACGTGGGGAGCGAGAATCGAGGCCGACGGCTTCAAGCAGGTGATGGTCGAATGGAAACGCGATACCCGTTACGACCGCAGTCGGGATACTTGAGCCCGGATATGCCACCCAGCCGTGGCCGACGACGACTGGGCGCGTCGTTCGCCGTGCTCATCCGCGCCGATTGGCGGCAGCGTCCAGGTGCCACAGATGCGCGCGCCAATAGGCGGTCAGCGCGATCATGAGCGTGGCGCCGACGAGGCAATACAAAGCTGCCGTGAGCGGATAACCGAAGTGCGAGATGAGCGGACCGGAGAGCAGCAGGCCCGGCAGGTTGCCGTAGATCGCCAGCATGCGAATGCCCATGACGCGGCCGCGGTACTGCTCGTCCGCGCCGCGCAGGAGCATGGCGGCCATCGGCACCTGGCTCAGACTCTGCGCGCAGCCTGCGAGCACCAGGGCGCCCAGACCGAGCGCGGGGTTTTCGAGCTGCGAAAACAGCAGCAGCATCGCATACCAACCGATCGAAAACACGACCACCATCCGGCCCGCCCGCACCGACCCGCCATAGCGGCTGAGGACGAGCGAGCCCAGCAGCGCCCCCGATGCGGCCGAAGCCACCATGTATCCGAGCCAGGTCTGATCGGCCTGGAAGACCGCCTTGGCGACGTAGGGCATCAACCCCGTCATCAACGGGAAGGCGGTGAGATTGAGCAGGAAGGCGAGGCACATGATGCTGAAGATCTGCGGCGTCCGCCACACGTAGACGAGCCCTTGCTTCAGGTCGCGCCACGGCGAGGGCGCTGCCGCGCGCTGCGCGTCATGTCGCGGCGCGCGACGCGCGCCGGTCTGCAGCGTGAGCACGACGCTGGTGACATAAAGGCTCGCGACCACGGTGTAGGCGGGCCCCATGCCCAGCACGGCAACGAGTCCCGCGCCGGTGAGCGCCCCGGCGATGCGCGCCGAATCCTGCGTGGTGCGCTGGATGCTCATCGCGCCCATGATGTGCGCGGGCGGCATCGTTTCGCCCACGAGCGCTGCGCGCATGCCGATATCCGAGGGACGCACGAGCCCCATCACACCGGCGATCATGAGCACGTATGCCGGAGTCAGCATGCCGCTAAAGGCCAGGATCATCAACGTGGTGGCGAGCGTCGCATACACCGTGCGCATCGCGCACAAGAGGTTGCGCTGGCCGACACGGTCGCCGAACACGCCGACCATGGGCGAGACCAGCGTGCCGATATGCTGCAGCGAGGCGAATACCGTGAGCAGAAGCACTGACCCGGTCTCGACCAGGACATACCAGCCCAGGATGAGCGTTTCCATCTCGAACGCCCACGAGGTCGCCAGATCGGCCGGCCACTGGAAGCGATAGCTGCGGATGCGAAACGGCGCCAGCGTCGAGGCGCGCAGCAGGGTGCTCAAAATGGTGTGCGCGGCGGCGTGCCTGCCGCATTGCGCTTTCGGTCGACGGCCTCGCTGCCGCACATGGACTCGCGTCGCTCCCTGTCCGCTGGGTACTTTGCCAGCGACGAACGCTGCCGCCGGGCCCGCATGCATGCGATCATAGCCCGATCGCGCCGCAGGCGAAATCGGAAACGGGACGCGCGCACCGCAAACAACGCGGTGCTAGAGACAACGCCCCTCGCATCGTAGAATGTGCGCCGGGGAATAGCATCTTGGCTGGCACATGATCACGAGATTCTTTTCGCGCGGCGCACTGCACGAACACGCGGAACCCGCGCAGCGCGCGCAGGCGGTCGGCGAGCTGGCGCCGGAATCGGACGAGTTGAAAGCGCTGCTCACCGGCGATCCTGCGCCCGAGGTTCGCATGGCCGCGGCACAGCGCTGCACCGATCTCGCCGTGCTCGCCCTGGCGTGGCGCAGCGAATCCGACGGTCAGGTGCGCGAAGCCATCGCAGCCACGCTGGGCGATCGTATCGCCGGAGCCGAAGACGAGGCCATCGCGCAGCAGCTGCTGCAGGCGGAAGAGACCGACGATGCCATCCGGGTCGAAGCGGCACGCCGCGCCGCGGATGCGAAGCGCCGGTTGATGGCGGTCGAGGCCATCCGCGACCCGTCGGCATTGATCGAGCTGGCGCTGTCCGCGGGCAATGCGGAGACGCGCCTGGCTGCGGCCGAACGCGTGCACGATGCGCAGGCACTGGACCGGCTCGCCGAAGCGGCACGCAACAAGGATCACGGCGTATACCGGCTCGCCCGCAGCCGCGTCGATGCCATCAAGACGCAAGCCGACCAGGCTGCCGAGGCCGACGTCATCCTGATCGAGCTGGAGGCGCTCGCGCACAAGCCAGGGCCCATCCTCACCGAAGTGGTGGACTTGAACCGTCGCTGGCAGGCGCTCGACATGAACGGCGATTCAGGGCGCCTCGCGCGCTCGCAGGCCGCCCGGCGCGCCGTGCAGGCTCGCTTCGAACGCGAGCAGGAAGAGCAGCGCGCGCGCAGCCGCCTGGAGGCCGCCGTGCGCGAATGGATCGACTCGCTGCAGGCGCTGAACGAACCCGACTCGGGCGCCATGCTCGAGCTGCGCAATCGCCTGGCGGAGCTGCGCACCGAAGCCGAATCGATGTCGCACGAGCGCGTGTTCGCGGAGCTGGCGCAGGTGGAAGAGCGCTTGCAGGGCATCGAGCAGGAAGTGGCGGCTCGGGCCGATGCCGAGGCGCTCGTGCTGGAAGCGGAGCGACTGGCCGCGGGCACCTACATCGACCATGGCGATTTGCCCAAACGCTGGGAAGGGCTCGACCGTTCGCTGCGCACGCCCACCTTCACGCGACGCTTCGAAGCCGCGCTGATCGCCGTCGAGCAGCGGCGGCGCGCGCACACCGAGATCGCGCAGCAGGAAGCGAACGCCGCCCGCCAGCATCTGCACGCCTTGCTGCATACCGCGGAGCTGGCGCTCGCGGCCGGCCAGTTGAAAGAGGCGCGCACGGCTGCGGACGAAGTGAAGCGCGTGCGCGTGGCTGTGGGAACACTGCCGAAGCCGACCACGCAGCGCATGGGGCGGCTGCAGCAGCAGCTGGTCGAGCTGGAACGCTGGCAGGCTTTCGGCCAGCACAACGCTCGGGTGCAGTTGTGCGAGCGGGCCGAGGCGGCTGCCCAGTTCAGCGGCGACATGCGCCAGCTCGCGCAGGAAGTGCAGACGCTGCGCAACGAATGGAAGGCGCTGGATCAGCAATACGCGGGCGTTCCCAAGGCGCTGTGGGAGCGTTTCGACCGCGCCTGCGAAAAGGGGTACGCTCCGGCTGCGCGCCATTTCGCCGAGCAGGCCGTACGTCGCAAGGAAGCTCGGCACAAGCGCGAAGCGTTCATCGCCACGGCCACCGACCAGGCGGTGCTGCTCGTGCAGGAGCCGCGCGATCGACGCGCGATCGAGCGCTGGCTGCGCGAAACCGATCACACGTGGCGCGAGGGCGACCTGGGCAGCATCGAGCCCAAGCTGTGGAAGGAGCTCGACGGCCGGCTCAAGGCCGCGCTGGCACCGCTGCGCGGCGTGCTGGGCGAAGCGCGCGAGCAGGCAAAAGCCACGCGGCGCTCGCTCATCGAAGAGGTGCGCGGGCTCGCGGCCAAGGCGCTCGAACGCGACGCGCCCTCGCAGGTGAAGGCGATCCAGGCTCGCTGGCAGGAAAACGCCAAGGCCATGCCGCTGCCGCAGCGCGACGAGCGCGCGCTGTGGGAGGAGTTTCGCGCGGCCTGCGACGCGGTGTTCAAGGCGCGGCACGACAAGCGCAGCGAGGCCGACGGCCGCAAACAGGAAGCCACGCGCGCGCTGGAAGACATCGCGACCGAGCTGGATCGCCTCGCGCAGGCCTCGGACAAGAGCGACGAGCTGATCCGGCGCGAGCTGCGCGAGTTGCAGGCGCGCTGGAAGTCGCAAGCCGGCGGCTCCGATCCGGCGCTGCGTGGCCTGGAAGCTCGCTACCGGCACGCGCTCGGCGCGGTCGAGGCGCTGCTGCGTTCGCGCGCGCGCTCGCGCGAGACGGCGGCGTGGGACACGCTCGCGCTCAAGGAGCAATTATGCGAGCGGCTCGATGCGCTGCTGCAAAACGAGCTCGATTCGGACGCGGCGGGCAGGCAGGCCGAAGCGGCGCGCGCGCAGTGGAGCGAGCTGCCGAAGCTCTCCGGTGCCTGCGAACAGAAGATGAATGCGCGCCTCGATGCCGCATTGCGAGCGCTCGGCGATGCGGTGGTTGCCAGCGATCACCACAAGCGCCTGACGCGGGTGGCTTCGCAGCGGCTCGAAGATTTGCTCGCGCTGGAGCTGCTGCTCGGCCTCGATACGCCGCCCGAGCTGCAGGCGGAGCGCCTCGCATTGCAGGTGAAGCAGCTGCGCGACCGGTTCAAGAACGCGGTCAGCGCCGCTGCCCAGGATCCGGGCGAACGGTTGTGCGATCTATGCGCTCAGGCAGGCGTGTTCGAAGCGCGCGATCGGGCGCGATTGCAGCGGATCTTTGCGGCGATGGCGCGACGCGGCAGGAAGTGATCGTCCGTCACCACTTCGGAATACGCAAGGTCTTGCTGATCATCAGCGTGCCGGAGAGCGCGAACAGTAATACCAGCGGATGCAGCGTCCAGCCGCCGATGCCGACGCTGCCCCAGTAGATCGCCTCGCCCACACGCCCCTGCCAGCCGGCGATGGCCAGCACCGCGGTCAGGATCACGCTGGTCGGAATGGGTGTGCCTTCGAAATAGGCGACTTTCGCTCCGCCCTGGGACAACGCCTCGGCGGTCACGTTGAAGCGGGCGAGCCGGCTCACGCCGCAGCAGACGAAGTAGATCAGAGCCGCGATATCCCAACCGCCGCTCAAGCCGGCCGCGAATCCGAGCGCGGCCGGCGCCACGCCGAAGGAAATCACGTCGGCGAGCGAATCGAGCTCGCGTCCCAGCGCCGAATGGGTGTGGCGCGCGCGCGCGACCTTTCCGTCCAGCACGTCAAACAGGAATGCGAGCGGAGCCATCGCTGCAGCGGCGAAGAAGTGGCGCAAGTCGTGGCTGGTCAGGTAATGCATCGCCAGCAACACCGCGGCCACGCCGCAAGCAGCATTGCCGAGCGTGAGGAAATCCGCCAGGTGAAAACTGCGAATCATGCTGAAATGCTTGCGGCCGTTCAGCGGCTGGTCCATGGCGTCGCCGGCCAGTGGTCTGGACATGCGGGCTCCTGTTTTCGGACAGGCGTCCGGGCTGTCGGCCTGTCCCTGGCCGGCTAGCGTCGAGCGTGCCCGTTTCAGCGCGGGCGGATGTTCCAGCGGGACCCCGAGCAGCGCAGCCGCCCGGATCCCGCTGCGGCGGCGCTCATCGGTCGTCGAGACGATCGTCCAACGAGCGAAACCACGCATACCAGCCGATCAACCCGAAGCCGGCGATCAAGGCCAGGGCCGAAACCACCTGGGCGAGCGCGACCAGAAGATCCCACATCGCAGCGTCCTCCTGCAGTGGATGACGCTGTGATACTGAGAGCATGGCGCGGCGCACACAATTGCACCGAGGTCTATTTCAGGTTCGACCAAGGTCGAACACTTGCGGCTGCGCCGGTGCGTTGCGTGCGGTATGGTTGTCTTCCCTCTCCCGGGGGGAGAGGGAAGCTTCGTGAAGCGCGTTACGCGGCGAGTTGCAGCGCTCGCAGGTTACGCGCGATGAAGGCTTTCACCATTTCGTGCGCGCGATCGGTTTGCGGGCCCGGATCGGCGACCCAGATGTGGCCGCAGCCCGCGAAAATGTCGAGTTGGCACTCGCCGCCGGCAGCACGATAAGCCGCGGCGAATTTCTCCTGGAAAGCGGGCAGCACGTTGTCGTCCAGCTCGCCTTGCATGATGAGCAGCGGCGGCAGGCTCACCGCTTCGCGCCGCTCGAGGATGCGCTGCGGGTTGCCTTCGAAGATCGAATCCCACGGATCGAAGTTGCAAGTCAGCCCGTTCGGATTTCAGCGAGGGCTTGCCGCGAACGACCACATCGTGAACATCCGGGCTGAATCGCCACGCGGAAAGCGGGTGAAAACCGCGCCGCTCCGCTACAATCGCGCGATCAAGCGCAGTGCGTTTCGCAGTGCGTTTTTCACCCGTTCCCGTTCGGAGCTGTCCCCGTCATGATAGAAGTCAGCGAGACCATCGAGGTAGCCTCGGATCCGAAGACCGTCTGGTCGCTGCTGTCCGATCCGCGCGCGGTCGTCGAATGCGTCTCGGGCGCATCGCTCGGCGACCAGCACGAAGACGGCAGCTACGATGCCGGCATCACGGTCAAGTTCGGCCCGGCCAAGGTCGCGTTCCGTGCCAAGGTCGAGATCGAATACGACCCTCCGAGCATGAGCGGCAAGGTGATCTCCAGGGGCAAGGACAATCAGGGCGGGGCGCGCTTTCACACCACCATGGGCTTCAAGGTTCAGGGCCGGGAAGGCGATGCGGCCGGTTCAACGATCGACATCCAGGCTCAGGTCGAGATCAGCGGACGGCTGGCGTCGCTCATCGAAACCGGCGCTTCCATGGTGGTGAAGCGCATGACGAAGGAATTCTCGGAGCAGCTTGCGGCGCGTTGTGCGAGCGTCGGGACGGCTCATTGACGATCCGGAAAGTGGCTGACAAGCCGCTTTCCGCAATACGCTCCCCTCTCCCTCCGGGAGAGGGGTTGGGGGTGAGGGAAGTCTTCGGCATCGCGCATAATTTCCCTCACCCTCGATCCCTCTCCCAAAGGGAGAGGGAAGACAAGCACAATCGATTTCACATTTCACGGAGGGCGGGCAATCATGAAGGTCTACCAGCGGCTGGCTCATGCATTCAAAGGCGAAGGCGTCACGTCGACCTTCGGCATGATGGGCGACGGCAACATGTTCTGGATTTCCGAGCTGCACAAGATCGGCGTCAAGGTGCACGAGGTGCGGCACGAGGGCGCGGGGCTCGGAATGGCCGACGGCTTCGCCCGCACGGCCAACAAACCTGGCGTCGCGACGGCCACCTGCGGCCCGGGCACGACCCAGCTTGCCACGGCGTTCGTCACTGCCGCGCGTGCGCACTCGCCGGTGGTCGCGTTCTGCGGTGAATATCCGTGGAGCGATCCCGAGTACACGCAATACCTCGACCAGTCGCGCTTCGCCGAGGCGTGCGAGGCCGGCTTCGTGCGACTGCAGAACCCCGAGCAGACCGACGACTGCGTGCGCAAGGCGTTCTATCTGGCCAAGCTCGAGCGCCGTCCCATTATGCTGAGCTGTCCGATGGACATCCAGCAGAAGGAATTCGAGGATGCCGACGAGCCGTATCAGCCGACGTCGGAGCTGTTCAAAGCGCGCACGGTAATGCCCGACGCGAAGGAATTGGAGCGTGCGGCCGATCTCATCGCTTCCGCCAAGCACCCCGTGATCATCGTGGGGCGCGGCGCGCAATGGGCCGGAGCCGGCCCCGCCGTGCTCAAGCTCGGCGAGCGCATCGGCGCCCTAATCGCAACGTCGCTCCTGGCCAAGACTTATCTCTCCGATCAGACCGAATATCACGCCGGCATTTCCGGCCTGTACGCAACCCGCCCGGCGATGAAGCTGCTGGAAGAGGCCGACGTGGTGATCGGCGTGGGCGCGAGCCTGAACCGCCACACGCTCGAAAACGGCTATCTGTATCCGAACGCCAAGTACGTTCAGATCGACAACCAGCAGCACGTGGCGATGGCCAACGGCAAGTTCTCCGACCTCTACATCCAGTCGGATGCGCGCATCGCGGTCGAGGCGCTGGAGAAGCTGCTGGCCGAGAAGTCGCACAAGAACATCGGCTATCGCACGCCCGACGTAAAGAACAAGCTCGCGAACCACAACGCCGATCGGACCGAGTTTCCGATCGATCCGGGCACGGTGGACCCGCGCGAATCGATGATCGCGCTGGAAGAGCTGCTGCCGCCGAGCATCGGCGTGCTCTCCGGCAGCGGCATGACCTCGGGCATTTCGAGCATGCTGATGACGCGTCCGCGCGCCATCACGCAGGCGGGCCATTTCTTCGGTTGCATCGGCCAGATGCTGCCGGCGGCGATGGGTGCGATCGTCGCCTCCGACTACACGCCGCTGTGCTTGATCGACGGCGATGCGAGCTACCTCATGCACCTGGCCGAGTTCGAGACGGCGGTGCGCTACAAGATGCCGTTGCTGGTGGTGGTCATGAACAACCAGTGTCTTGGCGCCGAGTATTACAAGCTCGATGCGAAGAAGATGGATGCCATGACCTCGGTCATTCCGACGCCCGATCTGGGCGCGGTGGCGGTCGCGATGGGCGGGCGTGGATCGCTGGTGACGCACAACGACCAGCTGCGCACGGCGGTGAAAGAATGGGTCGCCAAGCCCGGCCCCATGGTGATCGACGTGCGCATCTCGCGTACCGTGCCGAGCATCCCCTACCGGCGCATCCACTACGGCCGCGACGAGTAAGACCTGCTGCGCCGACAAGAGTCCCTTGGTCCTCGCGGGTCAAGGGACTTTTTGCTTTCGCCGTCCGCCCGGCGTACTGGCGCGCGGGAAAATGGGGACGCACACAATTTCGCTGCGGAAAGTGTGTGCGTCCCCATTTTCGCTCCGATCTTGCTCGAATCGTCTGTGTGTTATCTACTTCAGAGGGGCGTAGCTTCTGAGACGGGACCATGGAGATGCGTGATCGACCGGACGCTCAGTCGCGCGATAGCGTTGCGCAGAAGCCGGCGGAGCGTGCGGACGATGGCGTCGAATTCGTGGCGTCGCTCAAGCGCATGGGGCTGGTCGATGCGCACGAGTTGCCCCAACTGACCGAGTTGGAGGGCGGTGTCTCGTCCAGGATCGTGCGCGCTGATACTGCGCGCGGGCCCGTGTGCGTCAAGCGCGCGCTGCCGCGCCTGAAGGTGGCTGCCGCCTGGTTCGCGCCGGTCGAGCGCAACGCCGCCGAAGTTGCCTGGATCCGGGTCGCCGCCCAAACGGCACCCGCAGCGGTTCCGCAGATTCTGGGCGAAGATCCGCTCGCTCGCGCGTTCGCGATGCACTATCTGCCGCCCGAGACCTACCCGGTATGGAAGCAGCAGCTGCGCGACGGCTGCGTGCGCACCGACACGGCTGCGGCGGTTGCTGCAACCCTGGTGCACATCCAGGCCGCGACCGCGGGCCGTGCCGACATCGCGCATCGATTCGCCGACGACACGGCGTTTCGCGCCCTGCGCCTGTCTGCCTATTTCGCCGCGGCCGCCGAAACCAATCCCGATTGTGCGCCGGCGCTGTTGGCGCTGATCGAGACCACCGCGGCGACGCGACTGGCACTGGTGCACGGCGACGTGAGCCCGAAGAACATCCTGGTCGGACCCGCCGGGCCTGTGCTGCTGGATGCGGAATGCGCGTGGTACGGCGATCCGGCATTCGACGCGGCGTTCTGCCTGACGCACCTGCTGTTGAAGTGCCTGTGGCGTCCGGCGCACCGCGCCGATTATCTGGCTTGCTTCGATACGTTCGTCGCGTCCTATGTCGCCGGCGTGGCGTGGGAGCCGCCGGCAGCCCTGGAAGCGCGCGCCTGTCGATTGCTTGCCGGCATGCTGCTGGCGCGGGTGGATGGCAAATCGCCGGTGGAGTACCTGACGGACGAGGCGCAGCGCGCGCGGGTGCGAACGTTTGCGTGCGGGTTGTTGGTCGATCCGGTGGGGCGGCTCGGTGCCATCCGCGAACTTTGGGCCGAGCGTAGCGCAGCATGAGCACGAGAATCGAGCAGGTCACGGCCCGCCGGATCTGGGACTCGCGTGGGCGGCCCACGGTCGAGGTGGAGGTGGCGCTGGCATGCGGCGCACGCGGCCGCGGCATGGCGCCGGCCGGGGCCTCCCGCGGCACGCACGAAGCGGTCGATCTGCGCGACGGCGGCGAGGCGTTGGGAGGATTCGGCGTCTCGCACGCATTGCGGAACGTGAACACCACGATTGCGCCGGCGCTGCAGGGACTGGACGCCTTGGACCAGGAAGGCGTTGACCGGGTGCTCGTCGCGCTCGATGCGACGCCGAACAAGGCGCGCCTGGGCGGCAACGCGACGATCGCGACCTCGTGCGCGGTGCTGCAGGCGGCTGCCGCTGGGGCCGGGCAGCCGTTGTGGCGCTATCTCGCGAGCGACGGCGAGGTCACGCTGCCGCTGCCGCAGATCCAGATCTTCGGCGGCGGCGCGCACGCCGGCCGCCGTGTCGACATCCAGGATTTCCTCGTAATGCCCGTGGGCGCCGCATCGTTCGACGAGGCGCTGGTGATGTGCGCCGAAGTCTATCGCCACGCCGGTGTCTGGATGGAACGGCGAGGGCGCCGGGCTGGCGTGGCCGACGAGGGCGGTTGGTGGCCGCAGTTCGATTCCAACGAGGAGGCGCTGGCGGCCCTGGCGCAATCGATCGAGGCCGCGGGCTACCGCAACGGCGAGGTCGCCATCGCGCTCGACATCGCCGCATCCGAATTCGGCCATGACGGCCGCTATCGGCTGGGGCTGGAAGGGCGCGAGCTGGATAGCGGCGAATGGCTCGACCAGCTTTTGGCGTGGCTCGCACGTTATCCGATCGTTTCCATCGAGGACCCGGTGGCGGAAGACGACGCAACCGGCATGCAAGCCTTCACGCGCGCGGCCGGTGCGAGCGTGCAGATCATCGGCGACGACTACTTGGTGACCAACGCCGAGCGCATCGCACAAGCGGCCCGGGCGGGCGCGTGCAACGCCGTGCTGCTCAAGCCCAACCAGGCCGGAACCATCACCGAAACGAAGCAAGCGTTGGTGGCCGCGCGGGCGCACGGTTTCGCAACGATCGTGTCGGCGCGCTCGGGCGAAACCGAAGATGCCAGCATCGTGCATCTGGCGGTGGGCTGGAACTGCGGCCAGCTCAAGGTCGGATCGTTTGCTCGCTCCGAGCGCATGGCGAAGTGGAACGAGGGCCTGCGCATCGAACAGGCGCTCGGCCCGGCCGCCCGTTATGCCGGACGTAGCGTCCTCGCGCCGCGCGAGCGAACGCCATGAAGGCGGTGCTGCACTTTCGCGCGAGCCCGGCATTTCGGCAGCAGCTGCTCGCCGCTGCGCCCGATTGGTTGGAGGTTGCAATCGTCGACGAAGCCGACGAAGCCGCCTTTCGCCGCGAGATGCTGGATGCCGAAGTGCTCCTGCACGTGCTGACGCCGGTCAGCGCGGCGATGATCGCGGCCGCGCCGCGGCTGCGCCTGATCCAGAAGATCGGGGTCGGCGTGAACACGATCGATCTCGACGCCGCGCGCGCTCGTGGCATCGCCGTCGCCAACATGCCCGGGACCAACAGCCAGGCGGTGGCCGAGATGACGCTGGCGCTCATGCTGGCGGCGCTGCGCCGCATTCCCTTGCTCGATCGCGCCACGCGCGAATGCCGGGGCTGGACGCTGCCGCCGGAAAACCTCGACCCGGTCGGCGAGATCGCGGGCCGCACGGTCGGATTGATCGGCTACGGCGAGGTGCCACGGCGGCTCGCGCCCGTATTGCAGGCCCTCGGTGCCAGTGTGTTGTACACCGCCCGAAGCCGCAAGGCCGAAGCCGGCGGCGAATTCCTCGCGCTGCCGCAGCTGCTGGCTGCAGCCGACATCGTATCGCTGCACGTGCCGCTCACCCCGGAAACAGAGCGCATGATCGACGCAGCCGCCCTTGCGCGCATGAAGCCCGGCGCGGTGCTCGTGAACACGGCCCGCGGCGGTCTGGTCGATGAGGCGGCCCTGGTGCAGGCGCTGCAGTCGGGGCGGCTGCGCGCGGCGGGCGTGGATGTGCTGGCGGTCGAGCCGGCCGGCGCCGGGCTCGCGCTCGCACGACTCGACAACGTGGTGATGACGCCGCACGTGGCGTGGCTCACAGCGGAAACGCTCGCGCGCAGCCTCGACGTCGCGATCGAGAACTGCCGGCGGCTGCGCGACGCACACCCGCTGCTGAACGAAGTGAAAACATGATCGATCGCCGTCCAGCCCGGACATTTCATCGAGCCGCCAGCGCCCGTGCAGGCCGACGTACAAGTTGGAACTGACAATCACTTCTTATTGATCGTTCCGTATTGGACGACAGTCCAATACGGACGCGACGCTCCCCTCTCCCCCCGGGAGAGGGGTTGAGGGTGAGGGACGAGCGTGACATGAAATAGGGAACGCTCGATAAGCATTTCTTTACGCAGGGCATTGGTCCCGTTCCGAGCCGGCCCGGTGAAATATCCGGGCTAGCTCAGGCGACCGACGCCCGGCGCTTGCGCTCATGAGCCGGTGTCGCGCCGAGCCACTGCGGCAATACGAATCCGTTGCAATCGGCTACGGCCCAGGGTTTCATGATGGCCTCGAGCTCCTCCTCGTCGCGGAAGTCGTCCGGAGCGAACGGGATACGTTCGGCCTCGGGCGGCGCCCGATCGCTGCCGGCGAGATAGGTTCGATCGGGATCGGGCCGGTAGGCGTTCCAGTACTGCGCGGCGCAATCGAGCGCCCAGGCGAACCAGCCGCCGTCGGGGAGCAGCCTGCGTGCGTCGTGCGCGAGCTTGCGCGCGCGCCGTGCCGGCGCGAAAACTTCCGCGATGAGCGTCTTGTAGGCGGCGATGAATTCCGCTGCCGGCGCATGCCGCGGCCGCGTCACCAGGGTGTAGGTGCTGAAGTCGCGCAGCAGCGCATTGGGCAGCAGCGCGGGCGTCTTCGACGCGGCCAGCTTGTGGAAGTGCGGCGTGCCGGGAATCGGCGTCTCGAAACAGATGTAACTCGGCACCTTCAAGCCGCTTTCGTCCAGCAGGCGGGGGATGGCGCGCACGTACTCGAGGTCGTCCTCGAGCGGGCTCAGCATGAGGCCGGCATCGAGCAGAATCCCTAGCCGGTGACAGCGCCGGATCATGGTGTGGGTGCGGGCGATCACGTTCTGGCGCTTGTTCATGCTGCGTAAGGTGCGTGCGTTGAAACTTTCGAGGCCGACGTAGAGATAGCGGCAGCCGGAGCGCGCCAGCGTGGCGATGAGCTGCTCATCGTCGGCTGCGTTGAAGGTGATGCACGACCCCCAGCGGATGTTCAGGCGCGAGAGCGCCTGCGCGAGGCTGGCGAGATAACGCGGATTGCCGCCGATGTTGTTGTCGTAGAAGATCACCATGGCATCGCGCGGCCAGCGCGCGCGCGCACCGAGTGCTGCGCGCATCGCGATCAGATCGCGGACCACGTGGCCGGCCGGCCGGGTTTCGAAGCGGGTGCCGGCGGCGGTCAGGGCGCAAAAGTCGCAGGCGAAATTGCAGCCGCGGGTGGCTTCGAGCCCGAGCGGCAGAAGCTGCTGCTCGGCCATCAATTCGACTTTCGGCGTGGGCACGGCAGCCGGACGGTAGCCGCGCGAGCGGTACACCGGCTGCAGGTTGCCGCGGGCGAAATCGTCGACCAGACGCGGCACCGTGTCTTCCGGATCGCCGATGACGATAGCGTCGAACCAGGGTGCGCATACGCCGGGGAAAGTGCTCGCCATGATGCCCCCGAGCACGGTCTTTGCCCCGCGGCGGCGCCAATAGTGCGAGATCTGCCGCGCCCGATCGAAGTCCGAGTGCAGGCAGGAGATCAGCAGCAGATCGTAGTCCCGCGCCCAGTCGGGGTCGGTCCAGGCGTCGTTGACCACGTCGACCTCGACGCCGGCGGGCAGCAAGGCGGCGAGCAGGGGACCGACCTGGGGTTGCAGCACGCCGCGGTGGTGCGCGCCGCGCCGATGGTAGTCGACGAAAGCGGACACGATGCCGACACGCACGATAGGATGGACTACGCGCGCGGGTGCAGCGTCGGGCTCAAGCCTTGTCCTCGCCGCCGAGCAGGTCGTGCGCGTGCACGCCGAGCCGCTCCACCGCCAGCGCGGCTTGCGTGCGCCGCTCCACGTCGAGCGCGCGCAGGATGTTGGTCATGTGCGCCTTGACGGTCGATTCCGCGATGGAGCTGCCGCGCTGCGAGGGGATCTCCTTGCCGATGGCGCGCGCGATCTCCTTGTTGCTGTAGCCCTTGAGCAGCAAACCCAGCACGCGCAGCTCCTGCGGCGTGAGGAGGTTGCGCAAGCGCGCCAGGGCCTCGGCATTGGTCGTGCCACGCGCGAGCGGAACCACGCGCGCCGCCGCCGTGCCGGAGCCAGGCATCATGCTCTCCGGCACGTACTTGCCGCCGTCGAGCACCAGGCGGATGGCCGTGACGATGAGCTTCGGCGTCGAGCCCTTGGAAATGAAACCGGAGGCGCCGGCATTCATCGCTGCCGTCACGATCTCGCGCCCGTCGAAGCCCGAGATGACGATGATCGGCAACGTCGGGTGCGCGGCCTTCAGCTCCGCCAGCACCGTGGCCCCGTCGGCATCCGGAAGGGCGTAGTCGAGCAGGACGAGGTCGAGCCCGGGATGGTCGCGGGCGAGCCGCAGGGCGTCCGCCGCGTCGCGGCCTTCGATGACATCGACTTCGTCATCGAGGTCCTTGATCGCTTCCTTCAGCGCCGAGCGCAACAGCGGGTGGTCGTCGACCACGAGAACCTGCATCCATCCCCCGAATCTTGGTTTGCGCGAAGTCTAGACGATTTCGGCCGCAGGCGGGGACGGTGCGAGGCTGGATCCGTGTCCGCTGCGCCGCCGACCAAGGTCGGCAGGTAGCCGGCACCTCAGCCCGCAGCGGTTCGGACGCTCGCAGATATCGCTACGCACCGCTTCGCATGCGTGTTTCGACCTTGGTCGTAACCCGTCGGTCCAATGGTGTCCGCCAAATTGTCGCCGCAGTATGACGCCCTGCAGCAAGGCCATGCTGCAGCCCTCGTCGAACGGATAACAAGGAGGCGGACATGAACACGGAATACAGGTTCAGGCGACGTGACAAACGACGTGACAGGCGGGATGAATCGCAGCGCAGCGAACGGCTGCGTTTTCTCGGTTCGGCAATCGGATTGTGGGCCGTGTGCGCCACCGGCATCTATCTCATCGGACCGGGCGACGTGGAACGGATGGCGGCGGCGGGCTTGTCGGCCGATTCGATCGCGCCGCAACGCGCGAGCATCGCGGTCGCGGCCTACCAGCCATGAGCGCGCGTCCGATGATATCGGCCGAGGGCGGGGCATCCCGACCGCGCCTGATCTATTCCGCCGGATACGATCTGGTCACGCTCGGCGCTTCGGATCGCGAGGACTTGACGGCCCACTGCCGCAGCCTCGCCGCAATGCGTGCCAGCATCGGCTGGGGCACGCTCGGCGAGTTGTGCACCGTGCCGGCATTCGGCCAGGCCGACTTCTCGACCGACCAGGTCGTCGCCGCTCGCATCGGGCAGGGACCGATCATCGCCACCGCGCAGGTGCACCGGGTTTCTCGCCTGCTCGGATGGGCGGAGCTGTGGTATACCGCCTGGCCCGGAGATTGGGCGCATGGCGCCTGCGCGCAGTGTATCGGGCGGGCGGTGCGCTGGGCGCGGCGGTCGGGCCTGGCGAGCCTGGTGGCGTACTCCAAGGCCGAGGTCGATGCGGAACGCGAGATGCTCGCGCGTGCCGGGTTCGTCGTTTCTTCGCAGCGCGGTGAGCTGATCGGCGAGCTGGAGCTGCTCGATTGATCGCGCTGCGGCTGCGATATTTACAGTCAAAAGCCGGACTCGGCGCAGTCAAAAGCCGGATTCGGCGCGGTCAGGGCTCGGCGCAGTCAATGGCCGTTACGTCGGCGTCAGCTCGGTACTGAGCGCGTCTCCCAGCGCGAGCCCTCGATTCTGAGCGCATCTTCCAGCGCGAGCCGCAGCTGGGCCGGCTTGACCGGCTTTGCGAGAATGCGAATGCCGCGCGCCGCGGCCGGCGCGCGGTGCTCGTCGCCGCCGTAGCCGGTCACCAGCAGCGCCGGGATCGGGCTCGCGAAACGGCTGCGGACACGATCCACCAGCGCGATCCCGTTCTCGTCCGTGCCCAGCTGGTAGTCGGCGACGATGAGCGCCGGGACGTGCCGTGCGCCTTCCAGGGCAGCCAGCGCCTGGTCGGCATCGGTCGCCGCGAACACCTCGAGATCCCAGCTCCTCAATTTGTCGGCCATGCCGCTCAGGACCGCCGCATCGTCGTCCACCAGTAAGGCGACCCGTCCTCGCAGCGGATTGGGCAGCGCCGGCTCGTGCACCGATTCGGGCGCCGGAGCGGCGGCCGCCGCCAGGTGGATGCCGAAGGTGGAGCCGCGGCCGGGCATCGACTCGACCGTCAAGCGGTGGCCGAGCAGCTCGACGAAGCGCTGCACGATCGACAATCCGATGCCCAGCCCTTTGCTGGCTGCGCTGCCCGCCACCTGATAGAACTCGTCGAAGATGCGTTGCTGGTCCTGCGGCGCGATCCCGATGCCGGTGTCGCGGACTTCGATCCGCACTGCGTTATCCTCGGCGTGCACGCCGATCTCGACGCTGCCGCCGGAGCGCGTATAGCGCACGGCGTTGCTCGCCAGGTTGCGCACGATGCGTTCGAGCAGCATGCGATCGGTCGTCACGGCGAGCGGCGTCGGTTGGATGCGAAGCGCGATGCCCTGCTGGGCGGCGAGGTGGCCGAACTCCAGCTCGATCGAGTCGAACAGCGGCTGCAGCGCGACTGCGGTCACGAACGGCTGGATATCGCCCGCATCCAGACGCGATACCGACAGCAGGTCGTCGGCGAGCCGCCCCACCGTGCGCGCCGAGGCGGCGATGGCGGCCACGCGCTCATGCTGCTTCGGATCGTGATTCGCCTGCGCCAGCTGGTCGGTGAGCAGGCTGATCGCCTGCACGTCGTTGCGCAGATCGTGACTGGTCGCCTGCAGGAACTTCGACTTGGCCTGCGTCGCAACTTCCGCTTGCTGGCGCGCGCGCTCGGCCAGGCGCCGTTCGTCGTCGAGCAAGAAGCGGTTGTATAGCGATTGCTCGAGCTCGCGGTTGAGCTTCAGGCCGAACTTGATCAGTACGCACAGCACCAGCGCGCAGACCGCCGCCATCCAGAGATGCATGCGATCGGCTTCGGCCACCAGCCGCGCCGTGATCGGCAACAAGGTAGGGACGATGAAGAGGAAGAACGAGCGCAGGTCGATGGTGACCAGCGCCAGCGCGCCGGCAGTGACTCCGACCAGGCAGATCACCAGATAGGCCTGGTAGTTCGCGCTGGCCGGATCGAACATGAACAGCGCGCTCGATCCCCACGTCAGGCCCGAATAGAGCGCACCCAGCGCCCAGCGCCGCCCCCACAGCCCGGTGCTGCGCGTTGCCGGCTCGGCGCGCTGGAACTGCCGATACAGCAGCAGTCGCCAGCTCTGGTTGGCGGCGATCAATCCCAGCCACAGGATCATGAGCGAGCGCGGGGTATTCGATTGCCACAGGCCCGCGACCACGATCACGCCGCCGATCGTCATCCCGAGTGCGGAGAAGGGCAGCTCTTCGTAAAGCGCGCGGATCTGCTCGCGGCGCACGCGCTCGGCGAGCGAGCGCGGGCTTTCGTCCCGGTTGCCGGCGTTGTGCACCGCTGCAGGCATGAACGTCGTCTCAGAAATCGAGATCGTCGAGATTCTTCGTCAGCTCGCTGCCCAGGATGCACTTCAACGTGCGGCCCACGACTTCGATGCTGTTGTCGAAGCAGCCGTGAGTGGACGCGATCTTGCGCGGTCCGCAGTCGACTTGCCTCGCATTCAACACTGCCAGATAGCCGCCCGGAGCGGGCTTGCCTTGTTCGGCGAAATCGCCCGGCCGGGTTTCGCCGGGCCAGGCGAAGGCTTGCCACTGCCGCACGTGCTCCAGGGTGTCTTTGTGCCAGTGTTCCTCGCCCGCATACTGCGAATCCCAAGCAATCGCCAGCCCGAGCAACGGCGTCTTGTGCCAGCGCTCGAGCGCACGGCTCACCAGATAGAGCAGCGACTTGCGGTAGGGGCCGATGCTGTCGGCGCGCTCGAGCTTGTCGTTCAACAGGTGCACCCGAAACGCCGAGCCCGGCAGGCAGCCGCCCTCGACGGCGGGCTTGAAGTACGTGAGCGCAAATTCCAGGTCGCACGCCGGCGCGTACAGCGTGCACGACGCCGCCTTCACGACCGGATCGACGCCCAGCTCGCCGAGCAGGCGCCCGAGTACGTACGACCCGGCCGAATGCCCCACGAGGTGGATTTCGAGCTTGCCGTCTGCCTTCGCGGCCAGTTCCTTGATGCGATTTGCGAGCAGACAGAATCCGCGGTCCGAGGCTGCGGCGCGGGCGACGTTCTCCTTCATCTCCGACCAGAGGCTGCGTGCCAGCACCTGACGCGAGAGCACTTCGACGGCGCGATCGGTCGCTTCGCTCATTGCCTCGCCGAGCCCTTCGGCCGGCGCCCTCTGGCCGAACTCGGACTGGAAGCCGTCCTCGAGCATGTTGGCGATCGTTTCCTGCCAGCCGCTCTTCCAGGTCACGAACAGCGGGTAGATTGCATTCGCTTCGATCTGCGGGCCCAGCAGCCGGATGCGCTGGATCGAGTCTTCTTCCGAATTGAGGCCGCCGTGCGCGTACACCAGCAGGCGCCACGGCTCGCCCTGCGGCCGCTGCCCGAACCACTCCAGCGGCTTGGTGAGCGCCACGTACTCGGTGTTCTTGTCCTCGTTGGCGACGTGCAGCAGGCGATTGACGGTGCGCCCGTCGTTGGCTGTGACCAGCGTGTGGTTGTAGGCGTAGTCGCTGCTCCACACACCTTTCTTGTCGGCGAACTTGTCGCGTGCGCCGCGGAACAGGCTCGACAGCCCGGAGCTCGCCGGCGCGTTACGGGCCGAGGGCGGAATGAAGTGACGCCGCGGCGGCGCGATCGAGCGCACGTTGCTGCGCGTCCTGGTACCGGCCGTGATCGGGGCGCCCAATCCGACCACCCAGGCATCGGTTCCCCACAGCACCCATTCCTCATAGGGAAGCACCGCGAACCCCGACGCGGCCCAGGTTTTCCCCCAGGAGTTCTGCACGATGAAGCCGACGTTGTTGTAACCGACCAGCGCGAACGCATGCCCGCCGAGACCCTTGCGGCTGGGCTTGATGGTCGGCAGCGCGTCGTGGCATATCGGCTTGGTCACGGTTTTCACGTCCCAGCCTTCGTGCACGGTGGCCGAAACGTACACCGCCCCGGTCTGCCGGATCGCTGCCTGGATATCGACCACCGACTCGCGTTCCACGCGGTAGTACACGCCGAGCGGGCGGCGCACCGCGTCGAGCTCCCATTCGTTTTGCGGGGCGACGAACGTCACTTCGCCGTCGGCGTTGCGGTAAGGCCAGAGCGATTCGCCGCACACGCCATGGCGATGCCAGCCTTTCAACGCGCCGCGGCAGCTCGAGCCTTCGTAATCCTCGCCCGGCCACTCGTCGTAGAAGCGCGCCAGGTGATAGATCATGCGCTCGCTCACCTTGTCGGCGGACGTCATCTTGTGGCTCGAACGCACCCACAAGAGGTAATTGATGACGACCGCGAGCCCGAAGCCGGTGCACGCACCTTCCTGGCCCTGGTCCAGGACCAGATCGGCTCCCTGATACGCCGGCAGCAATTCGGCCACGCCGGCATCGCTCGGATAGACGGCGGGCAGCGACTGAACCGCGGGACGAAACGGCAGGTCGCGCAGATCCAGGCGGTCGGGGCGCGCATCGAGCGTCAGCTCGCGACCGGCGATCTTCAGTTTGCGGCTGGGCATGTCGGCCTCCTCTCGAGCTCTGCGATCTGACGTCGCCGCTCGACCCCCGTCAGTCCGAGCGCAACAGCCGGCAGTATAGCTACCGCGCATGCGGGCCGCTAAGGTAGCATCGGACATTCCGATTCATCACAGCGCGCTCGCCATGACAACCGTTCCCGCCGCCGTTCCCGCCGATAGCCACTTCGTCGTTCGCGATGCCGTCCGCCTGCATCATCTCGATTGGGGCAATCCGGACCATCCCACGATCGTGCTGGTGCACGGCAGCCGCCTGCATGCGCACGTGTGGAACGACTTCTGCCGCCGCTTCAGCGATCGCTACCATATCGTCGCGGTCGACCAGCGCGGTCACGGCGACAGCAGCTGGTGCGCGAAGCAGGGCTACGCCCTGGAGGATTTCTATCAGGATCTGCGCGCGACCGTCGCCGAGCGCGGCCTCGGGCGCTTCACGCTGGTCGGCCATTCGCTCGGCGGGCGCGTTTCGATGCTCTTCACCGAGCGCCATCCCGGCCACGTCGAGCGGCTGGTGCTGGTCGATATCGCCGCCGGGCGGCCGGCCAACATCGGTCCCGACGCCGATCTGTCGCGCATTGCCGAGACGCCCCCGCCACGTGCGTTCGATTCGCAGGAAGAAGCTTGCGAATACCTCGCGCAACTCATGTTCCGCGCCCCGCGCCCCATGATCGAGGAGAGCGTGCGCCACGGCATGCGCCGGCTCGACGATGGCCGCTACACCTGGAAGTACGATCCGGCGCTCCTGCAGCGCACGCGCGGACGTGGGCCCGCCGTCGACCTGTGGGAGACGGTGCGGCGTATCGAGGCGCCGACGCTGTTGCAGTACGGCGGCGTGAGCCGCGTGGTGAACGAGGAGCTGGCGCAGCGCATGGCGTCGACCATGCCGCGCTGCCGGATCGAGCGCATCGAAGGCGCCGGCCACGCGCTCTTCACCGATCAACCCGATGCGTTCGCCGCCAGCATGGGCCGTTTTCTCGCGGACGCCTGAGCGTCGCGGAGCGCTATTGCAGAATGTGATCCGTGACTCGGGCGCGCTTGCCCGGCTCCAGTGCGACGATCGCCATGCTGCCATTCGGCCGCGTGCCGAGCTGTGCCGCCGGAACGCCGGGATAGCAGGCCACTGTGCGTCCATGGCGGATCTGCCGGTGCATATGCACGTGGCCGAGCGCCAGGTAATCGAAGCCGGACGTCTCGATCTCCTGCGCGGTGATGATCGAGGAGCGATCGCTCTCCCCATCCTCGCTGTACAGTCCGTGCGCCATGCCGATGTGCCACAGATCGCGCGTGCGCGCAGGAGCGTTCGCCATCGGCTTGTTGCTGGGCGCGTGGTCGAGCATGCAGCGTCCCCACACCGTGGCATGCAATTCGGGAAACTCCACCACGGCGCCGTCGGGCTGGTCGAGCAGGACGACATGGTGGCCGGCGCGGCGAAAGTCCATGCGTTGCAGGACCGAGCGCTCCTGCCAGCAATCGTGATTGCCGGGAATGATGACGGTGGGGCAGTCCACGCGCGCGAGCTGCTCGTAGACGAAGTCGATCACGTCGCCCTGGATGCGGGTGTGATCGAACAGGTCGCCGGCGATCAGAAAGAGATCCGAGCGGGTGTCGAGCACCGTATCGACGACGCGCTCGAATGCGGCCCGGATGGGCGCGGCATCGTCCCCGTCGTGCAGATGAACGTCCGAAGTGTGGGCTATCGTGAGCAGTTGGATCATGGCGTCGGATCGCAGGCAACCAGCCGATTGTAACGGCTGACGCCGCTGCCGGGCAGCGAGCGTTGCGCGAGGCGTGCGGGATTCTCGCTCGACGCGAAAGCCGAGGCTGCGTGCGGGTGGCGGCGTTCACGCCACCGGCGGCTCCACCAGCGCCCGCTGCAGGAACTCGGTTACCAGCGGCCACACGATCGATGCCATCTCGGGTTGATAGCCGTCGGAATCGGGCGAGGCGAAGCCGTGGCGGGCATGCGAGTAGAAATGCCACTCGAACGGCTGGCCGTTGGCGTGGAAGCTTTCCCACAGCCGCCTGCGCGTCTCGGGGGTGGCGATGTGGTCGTGCCCGCCGTAGATCAGCATCGAGGGGCACTTGATCGTTCGCGCCAGGTCGAATGCGTGTCGCGGCCGCAGCGCCGTCTCGATCTCGTCGCGCACCGAAGGATAGTAGAGTACCAGCGCGCGCAGCTCGGGCGTATCGGCGGCGAAGGGGACCGCGAGCCGGCCGCCCATGGAGTGGGCGATGATGCCGGTGCGGGTCGGATCGACATCGGCGCGCCGGGCGAGGAAGCGCCATGCGTCGCCGATCACGCGCAGGAACTCGTTGTCGTTCAGCCGCTGTTGCAGTTCCGCGCCGCGGCCGATGTGGCTGTCGCCCGCTACGCCGAGCATGTGGTACAGATTCGGGACCAGGGTCGCGTAGCCCAGTCGAGCCAGATCCGCCGCCGTGGTCTTGAGATCCGCGGTCACGCCATTGGCATGATGGAGCACCAGCACGCCGGGCCTGCGCGCCGCGGTAGCAGGGTAGGCTAAGAATCCCGACACGCCGTCCTGGTCGCGGTGCAGCACCTTGGATGCGATTCGCATCTGCTTCCTCCTTGGATTTGTCTTGCTCTGACCGGGGCGCGTCTGCGCGGCGGCGTGCGGCATGGGTACGATGATCGCGGGCGCGGTCAAGCCGCGGCTTGCGCCGTGCCCTGGTCCACCAGGGCGGGGTCGGCTTCGATCGCCGCCTTCAACTCGTTCCAGCCCGCATAGATGTGCTCGCGCGTCGCGGCCGCGGCCGCTTCCTCGTTGCGCGAGACCACCGCATCGATGATGCGGGCATGCTCGTGCGCCGCGCGGCCGACGCGGCCGCCGAGCTGGTTGATGATATCGAACGGGTATTTCGCCCACAGCACCTGGACAAAATGAAAGCTCAGCGGCTGCCCCGCAAGCCCGTAGAGAAAACGGTGGAAGCGATAGTTGGCGCCGCGGGCCGCATTGCGGTCGCCCATCTCGAAGGCGCGATCGAAGTCCTGACCCAGCCGCTGCATCTGCTCCATGTCGCCCAGCGTCATGCGGCGCATGGCGCTCACGGTGAGCCGCGTCTCCAGCAGCGCGCGCAGCTCGATCACTTCGGATGCGCTCGACACCTCGAACGGCGCGACGATCGCGCCCCGGTGGGTGGCGCCAAGGACATAACCTTCCGCGGCCAGCAGCTTCAGCGCCTCGCGCACGGGCGTGATGCTCAGTCCCAGCTCCTCGGCGAGCTCTGCCTGCTTCAAGCGCGTGCCGCGCGGGATCTCGCCCGAAAGAATGCCTTCGCGCAGGAAATCGGCGACGTATTCCTCCTTGGTATGGAATACGGCGGCAAACGCAGTTCGTCGCGAGCGTCCACGGGTCTTCATTTCATCAACTCCAAAATCCGGTGCTGCGCCAGCACCCTATTCTGCCACGCCGGGTTGACTCGATTCGGGCGCCTTGCTTTTGCTCGGTCCGGTTCGGCAATCGCGCGCGTCACGGCGCACCACGATCGCCGGGGGCAGGATGCGGCTTCACCGCTGTGCCCGTAATGCGGACGCTTGCGCTTCGATTGCGTCGTAAATTCATGGCCCAGCGAGGCAAATACAATGCATTATTACCCGGCAGCTGTCAAAGAGGCGCGTGCCGAGCGCAGCCGCGCGGCTTGCCAGAATGCTGCGCTGGCTCCGGCTTCGGCGCCGGCCGCAGCGAAGCGCTAACATCGTGCTGACCGCCGCCATCATTCGCAAATGCACCACCGCAGTCCCGCGCGAGCCGGGGCCGCCAGTCAGGAGACCTACCATCATGCCCCAGCCGCTCGAGGCGAATCCCATCCATCCGGTTGCGGCGCAGCCCAGCCTCGTCCTGTCCGAATTCCTCGCCGGGTTGCGCTTCGACGACATTCCGCAATCCGTGGTGGCGCGCACCGAAGACCTGTTCCTCGACTGGTTCGCATCCGCGCTCGCCGGCAAGGGCGCACGACCTACCGAAGTCATGCAACGGTTCGCGGCGACCATGGGACCCGCCACCGGACCCGCCGAGGTGTTCACGTCACGCGGCAAGACCTCGGCCCTGTTCGCCGCGCTCGTCAACGGCGCGGCTTCGCACTTCGTCGAGCAGGACGACTTGCACAACAGCTCCGTGCTGCATCCGGCCACGGTCGTTTTTCCCGCCGTGCTGGCGGTAGCGCAGGAAATCGGCGCCAGCGGCAAGGCGCTGATCACCGCGGCCGTCGCGGGTTACGAGTGCGGCGTTCGCGTCGGCGAATTCCTCGGCCGCTCGCACTACAAGGTGTTCCACACCACCGGCACGGCCGGCAAGCTCGCGGCGGCGGCCGCGGTGGGGCGGCTGCTCGGCCTGGATGCGCAGCGCATGAATCATTGCCTGGGCTCGGCCGGAACGATGGCAGCCGGGCTGTGGGAGTTCCTGCGCGACGCCGCCGATTCCAAGCAGCTGCATACCGCCAAAGCGGCGGCGGACGGGTTGATGGCGGCATACATCGCCCGCGACGGCTTCACCGGAGCGGCCCGCATTTTCGAGGGGCCACAGGGCATGGGCGCGGGCATGTCGACCGACGCCGATCCTTCTCGGCTGGTCGACGGCCTGGGCAGCCGCTGGGCCACCGCCGAGACCTCGTTCAAGTTCCATGCTTCGTGCCGCCATACGCACCCCGCGGCCGACGCCTTGCTGGAAGGCATGCGGCGCGAGCGGCTGCGCGCGGACGACATTGCGCGCGTCACCGCGCTGGTGCACCAGGGCGCGATCGACGTGCTCGGTCCGGTCACCGATCCGCAGACGGTGCACCAGTCCAAGTTCTCGATGGGGTTCGTCCTGGCCAACATCGCGCTGCACGGGCGCGCGGGCTTGAGCGAATTCACCGACGCTGCACTGCGCGACCCGCGCCTGCGCAGCTTCCACGACAAGGTCGGCATGAAGCTCGACAGCGAGGTCGACACGGCGTATCCGAAGCGCTGGATCGGCAAGGTCGAAATCCGCACCCACGACGGCCGAACCGTGGCGCAGCGCGTCGATACGCCCAAGGGCGATCCGGACAACACCCTGTCGCGTCCCGAGCTCGAGGACAAGGCGATGCGGCTGGCGGCATACGCGGGCGGCGCGAGCGAAGCCGAAATGCGCACAGTCATCGCACGCATCTGGCATCTGCACGACCAGGCCGACGCCCGCGCCTTTTTGGGCTGAAGCGCCCAATCCGCCCGCTATTTCACCCGTTCGAGGCGCGCCGCCGGTGATAGTTTTGCTGCTCGGACCAACAACCGTGCGCAAGGGGAGACATGGGGGCGGAGGAGCTGGCAACGCGGTTTTTCGAAGCAGGCGAGGCTCGGCCCGCGCTCAATGCGGGCGAGCTGGGCACGTTGGCAGCCTCGCGCCTGTTCCGTGGCGTGGCACGCGAACGGCTGCTGGAACGTTTGAAGCCCAACGGCGAGGTGAGCCTTCGTCCCGGCGCGGTGCTGCTCGAGCACGGACAGCGCAACGCCAACATCTACCTTCTGGTCGCGGGTCGCCTCGCCATTTTTCTCGACGATGACGCACGCATTCCGGTTGCGCACGTCGAGCCGGGCGAGTGCGTGGGCGAGATCTCCATCATCGACGACGAGGCGGCCTCCGCGTCGGTCGTTGCGCTCGAGCCTTCGCGCCTGCTGGTGACGAATGCGGCGCACCTGTGGGAGCTGATGGCCGACGAGCCCGCGGTCGCATTGAACCTGATGCACATTCTGGCCGAGCGCATCCGGCGCAACAACGTCGCGGTGCTCGAAAGCTATCGCCAGCAGGCGCAGCTGCGCACCATCTCGACCATGGACCCGGTGACGGGGTTGCACAATCGCCGCTGGCTCAACGACATGTTCATCCGCCAGATCGATCGTTGCGCGCGTGCGCGCCTGCCGTCGTGCCTGGCGATGCTCGATATCGATCGCTTCAAGTCGGTCAACGACAGCTATGGTCACCAGGCCGGGGACCGTGTGCTGGCGCAGGTCGCGCGCGTCATGCTGAAGCAATTGCGCCCGAGCGATTTGATCGCGCGCTACGGCGGCGAAGAGTTCGCGGTCCTGCTGCCCGAAACGGCATTGCCGGCAGCGGTTGCGGCGCTGGAACGCCTGCGCCTCGCGATCGGCCAATGCCAGACGGCCATTGCGCAACGCGCCACGATCAGGGTCAGCGTCTCCATCGGTATCGCGCAGTGGCGCGAGGGCTGGAGTCTGGACGAGCTGATCCAGGCTGCGGACCGCGCCTTGTACGACGCCAAGCAAGCCGGCCGCAACCGGGTCATGCTGGCGCAAGAGAGCGCCTGATCGCAGCCGACGGCTGCCGCAGTTCAGCGTGATCCTCGCCTGAGCGGCGCCAGGCATGCAACGGACGGGCGGCGAGTCCCCCCGCTCGCCCGCCGTGCCTGACGCCTTCTTCGTTATCCCGCGCTGGCCTTGCTCTTGACGCAGTCGCTGACGAAGGCCTTGCGCTGCGCGCCCTTCAAGCCTTTCTCGGCCGCGGCGCTGCCGCATTCCTTGGCCGCGGTCCGCGCGGCCGGGTTGCGCAGGCACTGGCTCATGTACTCCTTGCGCGCGTCGCCCTTGAGCCCCTTTCCCTTGGCGTCGGCGCTGCATTGGCTCATGCGTGTGGTCTGAGGCTTGTTGCCCGCGCCTTCAGCCGCGAAGGCGCTGTGGCCCGCGGCCATGAGGAGGGCGCTTGCTGCGATGACGATGCGTTTCATGTCGTGCTCCTTTCGTCGTTGATAATCGGATGGCGCAGTGCACCGGTCGATGCCGACGTTGCGCGATTCGGCTTTGGCTGCGTGCACCACGGCGCCATTGCAGCAGAGCGCTGAACGGCGCTGAATACGGCAGAAGGACTAGCTGCCGGACTAGCCCGGATGTTTCATCGGGGCTGGGACGATGGGGCGGTCGGCGGACGAGGGCGTGACAGTGCCGCGGCTTGCCAGCCGCTTTGCGGATCATCAATAATCGGCGCAATACTCTGGAGCACAGCGTGAGAATCGTTGCCATCCGCGAGGCGGCTGTACCGATCGCCTCGGCCATTCGCAACGCCTACATCGATTTCAGCCTCATGACCGCGAGCATCGTCGCGGTCGTCACCGATGTCGTGCGCGACGGCAAGCCGGTGGTCGGCTTCGGCTTCAATTCCAACGGCCGCTACGACCAAAGCTGCCTGCTGCGCACGCGCTTCATACCGCGGCTCATGAGCGCCGAGCCGGAAACGCTGATCGACTCCGAGCGCGACAACATCGATCCGCACAAGGTGTGGCAGCGGCTCATGATCAACGAGAAGCCCGGCGGCCACGGCGAGCGCTCGGTGGCGGTGGGCGTGCTCGACATGGCGCTGTGGGATGCCGTGGCCAAGATCGAAGGCAAGCCCTTGTACCGGCTGCTCGCCGAGCGCTATCGCAACGGCGAATGCGATGCGAGCGTGTTCGTCTACGCGGCGGGTGGTTACTACTATCCGGGCAAGGACGTCTCGGCGCTCCAGGACGAGATGCGCCGTTACCTCGACCTCGGCTATCGCGTGGTCAAGATGAAGATCGGCGGCGAGAGCCTGGAGGACGATCTGCGCCGCATCGACGCAGTGCTCGAGGTGGTCGGCTCGGGCGAGCGGCTGGCCGTGGATGCGAACGGCCGCTTCGATCTCGAAACCGCCTTGCGCTATGGACGGGCGCTCGCCCCGTACAAGCTGTTCTGGTACGAGGAACCGGGCGATCCGCTCGACTACCGCCTGCACGCCGAGCTCTCGCGGCACTACGAAGGACCGCTCGCTACCGGCGAGAACCTTTTTTCGATGCAGGATGCGCGCAATCTCGTCCGCTATGGCGGCATGCGCCCCGACCGCGACTGGCTGCAGTTCGATTGCGCGCTCTCCTACGGCCTGGTGGAGTATCTGCGCACGCTCGCCATGCTGAGCGAGCACGGCTGGTCGAGCCGGCGGGTCGTCCCGCACGGCGGACACCAGATGTCGCTCAACATCGCGGCCGGACTGGGGCTCGGCGGCAACGAATCGTACCCGGGCGTGTTCCAGCCCTTCGGCGGATTTGCCGACGCCGTGCCGGTCGAGGATGGGCGGGTGCGATTGCCCGACGCACCGGGCATCGGCTTCGAGGTCAAGGCCGACCTGTACCGGGTCCTGTCGCAGCTCACGGGGTGAAGCACTGCTGCGCCTGGGCAGGAGCCGTGCGGGCAGGCGGCTTCGAGCAACGTCAAGGGAAGTGCTTTCAAGCAAGTACGAGTGCGGCTCGCTTCGAGCACGATAAGTGATAAGTCTTGGCAGCCTCGGTTGCTGCCGTATAAAGTGTGGCACTACGACCGACCGACAGGAGAACAAGCATGACGCAAAGCGTCGGATTCCACGAGAACGAAGACCTGCTCGATCCGGAAACGCGCGACCGGCATCGCGCGATCGCCTCGCTCAACGAGGAGCTGGAAGCAGTCGACTGGTACGACCAGCGCGTGAAGGCGGCGCACGACGACGAGCTGCGCGCGATCCTCGCCCACAACCGCGACGAGGAGAAAGAGCACGCGTCGATGGTGCTCGAGTGGCTGCGCCGCCGCGATCCCAAACTGGACGAGCACCTTCGCAACTACCTCTTCCAGCAGAAATCGCCGATCGAGCGCGAGCACGAGCTGGAAGGCGAATCGGAGGCAGCGGGCGCAGGCGATGGCTCGCTCGGCATCGGCAGCTTGCGCGAGGAGACGGGGCGATGAACAACCTGTTGCGCGAGCTCGCCCCCATCACGCCCGAGGCCTGGGCGCAGATCGACAACGAAGCCAAACGCACGCTCAAGCTCATGCTGGCGGCGCGACGGCTGGTGGACTTCAACGGCCCGCTCGGCTCGGATGTCTCGGCGTTGAGCGACGGGCGCGTCGAAGACCTGGCGAGCCCGATCGAGAAGGGCGTCGAGGGCCGGCTGCGCAAGGCGCGCACGCTGGTGGAGCTGCGTGTGCCGTTCGAGCTCTCCCGTCAGGAGCTGGAGGCGATCGGCCGCGGTGCGCAGGATCCGAATCTCGATCCGGTGCGCCATGCCGCGCGCGCCGCCGCCATCGCGGAGGATCGCGCCATATTCCTGGGCTATCCTCAAGCGCATATCGCGGGAATCGCGGAAGCGTCGGCGTCCAGCAATCTCACGTTGAGCGAGGACTACGAGGCTTATCCTCAAGTGGTCGCCGAGGCGACCAACAAGCTGCGCGGCGCGGGCGTCGGCGGTCCCTATGCGATCGCACTCGGCCCACGCTGCTTCGCGGGTCTCACCCGTACCACCAAGGGCGGTTATCCGGTGATGGAGCACGTTCGCAGGCTGCTGGACGGACCGATCGTGTGGGCGCCCGCAGCGGACGGCGCGATCGTGATGAGCCTGCGCGGCGGCGACTTCGAGCTTGCAGTCGGTCAGGATTTCTCGATCGGCTATCTCGATCACACGGCCACCACGGTACGGCTGTACCTCCAGGAGAGCTTCACATTCCGAGTGCTGGCGCCGGAAGCGGCCGTGCCGCTGCGGTATCCGAGCGCTTCGGAAGGGCGCACCGGAGCGGCCGCATCGAATCGAGCCGCAAATAGAGAACGCCGAGGATGACGATCGAACGCATCGAAGTGAGCAAGCGGCTGTGTGAAGCAGTCGTGCACGGTGACACGGTGTACTTGTGCGGCCAGGTCGCCGACGATCTGCAAGGCGACATACGCCAGCAGACGCGCGAGGTGCTCGCGAATATCGACTCGATGCTGGCGCGTGCCGGCAGCGACAAATCGAAGCTGCTCACGGCCATCGTCTATCTCAAGTCGATGGACGACTACAAGGCGATGAACGAAGTCTGGGATGCCTGGACCGCGCCCGGTGCGGCGCCCGCCCGAACCTGTGTCGGCGGCGTCGCCCTGTTCTCGCCCGACGCGCTGGTCGAGATCACGGTCAGCGCGGCCAAATAGGGCGAGCTGGTCCGACGTGGGCCGACAGGAACGCCTCCAGGCCGCACGGTCGTTCGATGCCTCGCGTTTCGTCCCGTTCGTGGCGGACGGCCGGGTTCTCGGCCATGTCCGGCACGACCATGCCGAGTTGCTGCGCCGCTTCGACGAGATCCTGGTCGTTGGCGAAGCCGGGATCGGCTTTCGTCCCGCGCTCGCCACGCATGTCGAGCGCAGCGAAGCGATGGCTCGGATCGCGCATCGGTTTGCCATCGAGGGCCGGCTTTCGGCGTGGCGCGACGAAACCTACGATATCGCCTGCGAGGATGGCGGCTCGGCTGCATTTGTGCTCGAACGCTGCGCGGTGCGCTTTTTCGGCTTCACCGCCCGCGCGGTGCATGTGAACGGGGTGACGCAAACGGACGGGCGTGCGGCGATGTGGATCGCACGCCGCAGCCCGCACAAGGCGATCGATCCCGGCATGCTGGACAACATGGTCGGCGGCGGGCTCGCGAGCGGACTCTCGATCGAGGCGACGCTGGTGAAGGAAGCCTGGGAAGAGGCGGGCATCGGCGAGCGGCTTGCACGCGCGGCGCGTGCAGCGAATACCTTGCGCGTGCTGCGCGAAGTGCCCGAGGGATTGCATGCCGAGATCATTCATGTCTACGACCTCGATCTGCCGGGCGACTTCGCGCCGCTCAACCAGGACGGGGAGGTGGCCGAATTCCGCCGCTTGTCGTTGCAGGAGGTCGCCCGCGAGCTCGAAGGCGATGCGCCCTATACGGTCGATGCTGCCCTGGTAGCGCTCGATTGCCTCGAGCGTCACGGCCTGCGGCTTCGTTGAAGCGACTTGCGGTTCAAGGGTTCCGGACCAACGGCGCCACTGCCTGCCAGCGCAACGCAGCTCCGGTGGCGCCGCGCGAATCAGTAATCCGGATTGAATCCTCGAATGATCACGCCGCCGGACTTGTCGTCGTGCTCGAGCTCGAGCAGCTTCTTCGCGGCTGCCTCCTCCAGCAGCTTGCTGAAGCTGCGAAAGCCGTAGTACGCCTCGTTGAAGCCCGGCTTGCGGCGCTTGAGCGCTTGCTTGACCATCGAGCCCCAGATCTTTTCCTCGGCGCCGCGCTCGGCGAAGAGCGCTTCCACGGTTTCGAGCACCAGATCGAGCGCCTGCGGCTTGCGATCGGCCTCGTCGTCTTGTAGCGCCTGTTCCTTGGCTGCCGGCGCCGCTTCCTTGGCTGTTGGCGCTTTCTCGGCCTGGGCGGGCGCGGCCTTCTTTCTCGGTTTGCGTTTCTGCTGGCCGCGAACCAGGTCGTCGTAATAGATGAATTCGTCGCAATTGGCGATCAGCAGATCGGAGGCGGAGTTCTTCACGCCCACGCCGATGACGACCTTGTTGTTCTCGCGCAGCTTGCTCACCAGCGGCGAGAAGTCGGAATCGCCGCTGATGACCACGAACGTGTCCACGTGCGCCTTGGTGTAGCACAGGTCGAGCGCGTCCACGACCATGCGGATGTCGGCCGAGTTCTTGCCCGACTGGCGCACGTGCGGGATCTCGATCAGCTCGAACGAGGCCTCGTGCATGTCGGCCTTGAACTCCTTGTAGCGCTCCCAGTCGCAGTATGCCTTCTTGACGACGATGTTGCCCTTGAGCAACAGGCGCTCCAGCACCTTGTCGATGTCGAACTTGGGATAGCGCGCGTCGCGCACGCCCAGCGCGACGTTCTCGAAGTCGCAGAAAAGCGCCATGATGTTGGTGTCCTGGGAAGGCATGATGCGTTACCTCGATTGAATGCGGGCGGCGCGCGCCGCAGCGGTGCGAAATCGTGCGGCGATGATACACCGCGCTCGGCGCTGGAGCGGCGGGCGCACTTCGAGTCGGGGAAGGCGCCATGCGCTTTGTGCGAGAATGGGCTCGAAGCTTGGCACCGAGGGTATCCATGTCCCGTCGCTGCATCCTGCTGGCATTTGCTGCAGCCTTTCTGCCGCCGTCGCTTCCGGCGCAGGCGGCGGAGCCCTATCCGTCGAAGCCGATACGGATCGTGGTCCCGTTCGCCGCCGGCGGCTCGACCGACATCCTGGCGCGCAACATCGCGCAGCGCCTGAACGAGTCGATGCGCTCGCCCGTCATCGTCGACAACCGGCCCGGCGGCGCCGGGGTGGTGGGTGCGGACCATGTGGCGAAGTCCGCGGCCGACGGCTACACGCTGCTCATGGGCACCAACACCACGCATGCCGTCGCGCCCCACTTGTACAGCAAGCTGCCCTACAACCCACTGCGCGACTTCATTCCGATCTCGGAGGTCGCCTACAACCCGCAGTTCCTGGACGTCCATCCGTCCATCCCGGCGCGCAGCGTGAAGGAGCTGATCGCGCTCGCCAGGGCGCGCCCGGGGGAGCTCAACTTCGGCACCGCCGGCCAGGGCACGACCGCGCACATGGCGATGGAGCTGTTTCGCTCTATGGCCAAGATCGACATGGTTCACGTGCCGTACAAGGGAACCGGCCCGGCGATGAACGACCTGCTCGGCGGACATCTTTCGCCTATGTTCGATGTCGTGCTGACGACGCTTCCGCACATGAAGGCCGGCAGGATTCGCGTCCTGGGCGTAAGCAGCCTGCAGCGCGTCGAGGTCGCGCCCGAAGTGCCGACCATTGCCGAAAGCGGCCTGCCGGGCTACGAGGCGCTGGTCTGGTTCGGTCTGTTCGTGCCCGCGGGTACGCCGAGCGATATCGTCGCGCGTCTGAGCAGCGAGGTGGCGACCATCGTGCGCCACCCCAAGCTCACGGAGGCATTCCGTCTGCAAGGTCTGACGCCGGTGGGCAGCACCTCGGCCGATTTCGCAATAAGGGTGCGAAAGGAGCACGAGCGGTGGGGCAAGGTCATCCGCGAGGCCGGCATCAGGCTCGATTAGCGAGCTTCCGCTAAATGCCTTGCCGCTCGCTTCCCTCACCCCCCCGCCCCTCTCCCGAAGGGAGAGGGGCGGGCACTGCGGAAAGCGGCTGTCAGCCACTTTCCGGATGCTAAACGATGGTGGCGCGTTGTACCGGATAGGCATCGACGTCGGCGGAACCTTCACGGACTTCACGCTCCTGGCCGAAGCCGGCGCACGGGTGCATTTCCACAAAGTTGCCTCCACGCCCGCCGATCCATCCGCAGCGATCGCGCAGGGCATCGCGGATCTGCTGTCGGCACATGATCTCTCGCCCGCAGCGGTTCGCCATATCGGCCACGGCACCACGGTGGCCACCAACCTCGTCATCGAGCGGCGGGGAGCGCGCGCGGGCCTTCTGACGACGCGCGGATTCCGCGACGTCATGGAGATCGGGCGCCAGATTCGCCCGCACCTTTGCGATTACAGCCGCGGCAAAGCACCACCGCTCGCCGCCCGGCGCGATCGCCTGGAGCTCGATGAGCGCATCGATGCCCACGGCGCCGTGCTGCAGCCGCTCGCGCCGGGCGAGCTCGAAGCAGCGATCGGGCGGCTTCGCGAGCTCCAGGTCGAGTCCGTCGCGGTCTGCTTCCTCCACGCCTATCGCAACCCCGTGCACGAGCAGCTTGCACGCGCGGCGCTCGAGCGGTTGCTGCCCGCTGTGTACCTCAGCGTGTCGAGCGAGGTTCTGCCCGAGTTCCGGGAGTTCGAACGGTTTTCGACGACCGCGCTCAACGCGGTGGTCGGTCCGCGCATGCAGGCCTACCTGGACAACTTCCTGGAACGCGTGCGAGCGCTCGGCATCGAGGTGGAGCCGTTCACCATCCATTCCAACGGCGGTCTCATGTCGGTGCGCTCGGTGCGTGCATTCCCGGTTCGCACCTGCCTGTCGGGGCCTGCGGCCGGCGTCGTCGGCGCCGCCGCAGTGGGCAAGGCCGCCGCGTTCGGCAACCTCGTGACCTTCGATGTCGGCGGCACCAGCACCGACGTATCGCTGGTGGTGGACGGCAAGCCCTTGTTCACGTCGCTGCGCGCTATCGCCGACTACCCGGTGAAGACGCCGATGGTGGACATCCATGTGATCGGCGCGGGCGGCGGCAGCATCGCGGCGATCGACGATGGCGGGGCGCTGAAGGTCGGCCCGCGCAGCGCCGGCGCCGAACCGGGGCCCGCCGGCTATGGCCGGGGCGGTACGGCTGCGACCCTCACCGACGCGCACATCGTGCTGCACCGGTTGAATCCTTCGAACCTGCTGGGCGGACGGCTGCCGATCGATGAGGCGCGCGCCCGTGCGGCCATCACGGAGCAGGTCGCGCGCCCGCTCGGCTTGAGCCTCGAAGACGCGGCCGAGGGCATCATCCGCATCGCGAACGCGAACATGGGTCGTGCGATTCGCGCCGTGTCCACCGAGCGCGGCTACGATCTCGGACAATTCGCGCTGTTCGCCTATGGGGGCGCCGGTCCCCTGCACGCGCTCGACGTGGCGCTGGAATGCGGCATCGGAGCCGTGATCGTGCCGCAGGAACCGGGCACTTTATGCGCGCGCGGCATGCTGCTCACCGACGTGAGCTTCGATTTCGTCCGCAGCCTGATCGCCGCCGCGACCCCTCAATCGTGGCAGAGCGTACGCGATCTGTTCACCGCGATGCGCGCCGAAGCCGAGCAGTGGCTCGAGCAGGAGCGGGTGGCGGTGCAGGACCGTTCGTACCGCTGCCACATCGACGCGCGCTACCAGGGCCAGAATTTCGAAGTGGTGGTCGCGCTCGAAGAATTCGACACGGAGCTCGCGCGATTCCTGAGCGACTTCGCTCGGGCTCACCAGCGCGAGTACGGCTATAGCCTCGAGGGCCGGCCGGTCGAGATCGTCAACTGCCGCCTGCAGGCTGTGGGCGCCGTGCCCAAGGCGCCTTTGACCGAGTACACGGGGGGTGGAGCGCTCGCTCGAGCGCTCGTGGGCTCGCGCACGGTGTACTTCGGCCGTGGCCACGGCTGGCTCGATACGCCGGTCTACGCCCGCAGCCGCATCGCCGCGCGCGAGCGTGTGGCGGGGCCCGCGGTGATCGAGGAGATGAGCGCCACCCTGGTGTTTGCGCCCGGCGCGCACGCGACGGTCGATGTCCAGGGCAACATAGTGGTTCACTTGCGGGAGGGCGAATGATGGCGACGACACCGCCGCTCAGAGACCAGGATCCTCGCGAGGACGCTCGGCGCGAGGCGGAGCGGCGCAGCTTCGACCCGATCGCGATGGAGGTCTTCAGCAACCGCCTCATGTCGATCACGGAGGACATGAACAACACCTTGGTGCGCTCGTCGTTCTCGACCAACATCAAGGAGCGGCGCGACTGCTCCGTGGCGCTGTTCGACGGCCGCGGCCGGCTGGTGGCGCAGGGTACCCAGATTCCCCTGCACCTGGGCTCGCTCGACGGCGGCATCCGCGCCCTGCTCGAGCGCGTAACTCCGGCATCGATCCGCGAAGGCGACGTCTTCATCTGCAACGATCCCTATCTCGCCAATGGCACGCACCTGCCCGACATCACCCTCATCACGCCAATCTTCTGGCAAGGACGGATCGAGTTCTTCGCCGCCAACATCGGCCACCATGCCGACGTCGGTGGCGCGGTGCCGGGCTCGATCGCGGGCGGGTCGCGCTCGGTGTTCGAGGAAGGCATCCGTCTGCCGGTGACGCGCATCTGCAAGGCTGGGCGCCTGGACACGGAGCTGCTGGAGCTGATCGCCGTGAATACGCGCGATCCGGAGGAGCGCAAGCTGGACCTGCAGGTGCAGATCGCGACCAACGCGCGCGGCGCCGCCGAGACGCAGCGCCTGATCCGGCAGATGGGCATCGAGGCCGTGCGCGCGGCCATCGACGACGTGATCGACTACACGCGCCGGCGCATGCGCAACCGCATCGCGCAGCTGAAGGCCGGCGAATACCGCTACACGGAGTATCTCGACGACGACGGCATGGGCGGCGATCCGGTGCCGATCTCGGCCTGTGTGCGCGTGGCGGGCGAGCGGCTCGCGATCGATTTCGCCGGCTCGGGCGCGCAGGCGCGCGGCGCGATGAACGTGCCGATCAATGCCCTGCAGGCATGCGTCTACTATTCGCTGAAGGCCTTGCTCGACCCGGAGCTCATGCCCAATGCCGGCTTGTTCGACACGGTCGAGATCGAGGCGCCGCTCGGCAGTATCGTCAATCCGCGCGCTCCGGCGGCAGTCGGCGCGCGCTCGATCACCTGCCAGAAGGTGTGCGGCGCCATTTTCGGCGCGTTCCGCGACCTGCTGCCGCCCGCACGCGTGATGGCTTCGGGCAACGATGTCGTGCCGGCCATCGTGTTCTCGGGCGAGCTCGAGCGCCGCAGCGGATACTACGTCTATCTCGAAACGCTCGGCGGCGGCTCGGGCGCGCGCCACGACGGCGACGGCATGCACGCGGTGCACGTGCACATGACCAACACCTCGAACCTGCCGGTGGAGGCGCTGGAGAACGAGTACCCGCTGCGCGTGGACGAGTACGCGCTCGTGCCGGATTCGGGCGGGGCCGGGCGTCACTGCGGCGGCATGGGCATCGCGCGCCAGATCCGGGCGCTGGTTGCTAACACCATCTTCTCCGTGCGCTCCGATAGCCATGCCGTCGGGATTCCGACCGGCGTCTTCGGCGGCCAGGACGGCCGCCGGGCGCAGCTGATTCAGAATCACGGCACGCCCGCGGCGCAGGCGCATTACTCGAAGGTCGCTCGCATCGAGATGGCGCCGGGCGATTCGATGCGGATCGAAACGCCGGGCGGCGGCGGCTACGGCGCCCCGGGGGAGCGCGATCTGCGCGCGCTGGCTGCCGATCTGCGCGATGAACGGATATCGCGGGAGCGAGCCGAAGCGATTTACGGTAAGCAACGGGTCGAAGCGGCGCTCGCGCTCGACGTATGCTTGTCTTCCCTCTCCCTTCGGGAGAGGGATCGAGGGTGAGGGAATTATGCGTCTTGCTTACGATCTCCCTCACTTGCCGTGCGTGCATCGGCCTGCATGCCGATGCCGTTCGGCCGGCGCGAACCATGGTTCGCGAATTCCCAGCCTCACCCCCCAGCCCCTCTCCCGGAGGGAGAGGGGAGCTTCAGCGCATGGCGGTTCGTCAACCGTTGCGCGCCTTCGATAGGCTATTCGAGTTGCAGCGCGGCGAGCTCGCCCAAGGCCAGCGGCTTGATCGGCGGCCGGATGCGGTAGTAGCCGATCTCGTTCGGCGACACGTTGCGTGCGGCGGCCATCAGCTCGGTCACGGTGAGGCCGCACATGCGCCCCTGGCACGGCCCCATGCCGCAGCGGATGAACGCTTTCATCTGGTTGGGCCCGGGGCAGCCGTGGGCGACCGCGCGCCGTATGTCGCCCGCGTTCGCTTCTTCGCAGCGGCACACGATCACGTCGTCCTGCTCAGGCGCCACGTAACGATCGCCCGGGCGATAGAGGGCTTCGAGCAGCGGACGGATGCGGCGATGCCGGCGCAACTCGGCGATCGGCGCGCGTGCCTTCGCATCACGCGCCGTCGCGTCGATGCGCTCCAGGCGGTAAGCCGATTCCAGTGCCGCGAGCCGACCGGCGTGTTCGGCGGAGCGGGCGCCGACGATGCCGGCGCAATCGCCCGCGAACTGGATTTCGGCTTGAGACGCGAGGCCCCAGGAATCGACGCGCGGGATGAAGCAGCGCTGGCTTTCGTTCCACTCGTGCTCGCAGCGCAGCGCCCAGCCGAGGTTCGCGTTCGGCACCAACCCCTGATGCAGGAGCACGACATCGGCGGCCAGGCGCTCGGTTGCACCGCTACGCTTCACGACCACTTCCTCGACGCGCTCGCTCCCATTCAATTGCACGTGCTCGAAGTTGTCGAGCATCGCAATGCCGGCCTCGCGCAGCACGCGGATGTAGCGCAGTCCCTTGCCGACGTAGCCGGGCGCCATGAGTGCGGTCGGCAGATGGCGTGCGGCTCGGCGGCGCGCGCCGGGCGTGCTCGTATCGACGAGGGCCGACACGCGCACATTCGCTTGCAGCAGCTGCCAGGCGAACAGCAGCAGCAGAGGACCGCAACCGACCAGCACGACCCGTCCCTGCGGCACCGCGCCGACCGTCTTCAACAGGATCTGCGCCGCGCCAGCCGTCATGACGCCCGGCAAGGTCCATCCCGCGAGCGGCATCGGACGCTCCATCGCGCCGGTCGCGATCAGGATGCGGCGCGCGCGCAGGCGGTGCGACTCGCCGTGCGCCGAATACAGGATGCCGAGCGGCTGCTCCACCTGCCATACGGTCGAGCCGGGACGGTAGTCGACCGAGCATGCGCGAAATGCGCGCACGAGCGCGAGCCCGGCGGCGTAGTCCTCCCCGAGCATGGCGAGGCGTTGCGGATGGTCGCGTGCCACGCGCTCGATCGAACGATAGATTTGACCGCCCGGTGCCTCCTGCTCGTCGAGCACGACGGTGCGCAAGCCGAGCTCCGCGGCTGTGGTTGCGGCGGCCATTCCGGCGGGACCCGCGCCGACGATGGCAAGATCGTACGGTTCGCTCATGACCGCTCGGGTGGTGACGATCGCGGCGCGCACCGAACCCGCATGCCTTCGGCGGCCGCGATCATGCATGCTTGCCGCTCGGGAATGCCATCGATCTCAACCAGGCACTCGAAGCACACGCCCATCATGCAATAGGGCGCGCGCGGCGCGTGAGTCACGGGATTCGCCCGGCTCGGGACCGCACCCGCGAGCAGCAAAGCCGCCGCCACGCTGGCGCCCGCCGGCACCGCGACGGGCTTGCCGTCCACTATGACGGACACCTGCGGGCCGGCCGCGTCAGGAAGCGAGGCGTACATCGGAACCGAAGCGGCGACTGTGGAAGACCTGGAATTCTTCGGGCAGCGACCCTTGCGCGACGTACTTCGCATAGCGCAGCGCATGCGCGGCGGCGAGCGTGACGCCGCTGTGGCAGGTGGCGGCGAAGGCTCCTGGACAGGATTCCGATTGCTCGTATATCGGATAGCCGTCGGGGGACATGACCCGCAGCGCCGCCCAGGTGCGCACCATGCGAACGCCCGCGAGCAGCGGAAAGGTAGCCACCGCACGAGCGGCCAGTCGATGCACGACTTCGATGCCGCTCTGGTCGTCGTTGCGGCCCTCCTCGCGCGACTCGCCGATCATGACGCTGCCCTCGTCGGTCTGGCGCAGGATGAGCGTCGGCATGCGTAAGAGCGGCGCGATGCGCTCGGTCACGATGATCTGTCCGCGCACCGGAAAGACGGGGATGTGCAAGCCGACCTGCGCCGCGAGCGCGGCGCTGCCCAGTCCGGCCGCGAGCACCAGGCGCGGCGCCTGGAATCGGCCGTGCGCGGTCGCGGCGGTGAAGATGCCGGACGCCGCCGAGAGCGTCTGCACCTTGGCCTCCGGAACATAGCGCCCGCCGCGGGCTGCCAGCCCGGCGTGCAGTGCGCGCAACGTGTAGAGCGGATTGGCGTGGCCGTCATAAGGCGACCACGAGCCGCCAACGACGGCGGGCCCGATGCCGGGCAGCAGTTCCTTCAACTCGCCGCGATCGAGCATGCGATAGTCGAAGCCATCCTCGCCCATCTGCGAGCGCATGGCGTGCATCATCTGCTCGCGGGCGCCGAACTCCTCGTCGGTGAGACACACGCAAACGCCGCCCGGGCGGTGATGCCCGACGCCGATACCGGTCTCGGTGCGCAGGCGCTCGGCCAGTTCCGGCCACAGCTCGGAGGAGGTACGGCTCCAGCGCTGGTAGGGCGGGTTGCCGAGGCCCTTGCTTTGCACCCATACCAGCCCGAAGTTGCCGCGCGAGGCACGCAACGCCACATCGCCCTCGTCCAGGACGACCGGGCGCAAGCCTTCGCACGCCAGACCGTAGCCGATGGCCGAACCGACCAGCCCGCCGCCGACGACGATGGCGTCCGCATTCATCGCCATGGAAAGCAATGCGACGCTGCGACCGGGGATGGCCTCATGCCTCGAACCGCATGGAGAGGTCGATCGCCTTGATGTCCTTGGTCAGCGCGCCGATGGAAATGCGATCCACTCCGGTCTGCGCGATGGCGCGCACGCTCTCGAGCGTGACCCCGCCCGAAGCTTCGAGCTTGGCTCGCCCGGCATTGATGCGGACCGCAGCGCGCATCGCATCGAGCTCGAAGTTGTCGAGCAGGATCATGTTCGCGCCGGCAGCAAGCGCCTCTTCCAGCTGATCGAGTCGTTCGACCTCGACCTGGGTGAACGCGCCCGCGGACGCAGCCGCACGGGCCTGGGCCAGCGCTGCCGCGACGCCGCCGCAGGCCGCAATATGATTCTCCTTGATGAGGATGCCGTCGTAGAGGCCGATGCGATGGTTGGACCCGCCGCCCGCCCGGACCGCATATTTTTGCGCGAGGCGCAGGCCCGGCAGCGTCTTGCGCGTATCGACGATCGCCGCGTGGGTGCCGCGTACCGCTTCGACGTAGCCGCGCGTGACCGTGGCGACGGCGCAAAGGAGCTGCAGGAAATTGAGCGCGGTGCGCTCGCCGGTCAGAAGCGCGCGGGCGTTGCCCTCGATCTCGCACAACGCCTGGCCGGCGTGCACGGCATCGCCGTCGTGCGCGTGCCAGGCAATGCGGACGTTCTGGTCGAGTTGGCGGAAGCAGGCTTCGAACCAGGGCGCGCCGCACAGCACGGCATCGACACGGGATAGGACGCGAGCTTTCGCGCGCGCTTCCTGCGCGATCAGCAGCGCGGTCAGATCGCCGCTGCCCATATCCTCTTCGAGCGCGGAGGCTACATTGCGTTCGATCTCAAGGGTAAGATTCATGACGGCTCCTCACGTGGCTTATTCTAGCGAGCTTTGCGTGCAGCGTTCCGGCTTCGGTATGACTGTGTGCGCAAGAGCGAAATCCCGCGGCATTCGCCCGTTTTTTCGGGGCTTGCGAACGCCCGCCATCGGCTAGCCTATCGTAGCCAGGCAGTCCCGGGCGGTGCGCGCGACGGGCGCTTGCGGTAATGTCCGACCTTGCGCGTACGACAAACGCATTCGCGATCCAGCCAGAGGAGGGCACATCGCATGATGACCGTAATTACCTACGGTCTCGGCACCGCGATCGGGTTCGTCCTGATCGGCACGCTGCTCGTCTGGTTCGTCCAGGACGTCACCCAGAAGAAGCATTCGGTCCTGCGCAACTACCCGGTGATCGGACGCCTGCGCTATTTCTTCGAGCGCCAGGGCGAGTACTTCCGCCAGTACTTCTTCATGGGCGATCGCGAGGAGATGCCTTTCAATCGCGCCACCCGCGCCTGGGTCTATCGCGAGGCGAAGGACGAAGGCGGCGTGATCGGTTTCGGTTCCACCAACGATCTGCGCGAGCCCGGCTCGATCATCTTCGTCAACGCGCCCTTCCCGGTGCTCGACGCCGAGCGCTCGTGCAGCCTGCCGCTCACGATCGGCGGGGGCCATTGCAGGGAGCCGTTTCGCGCCCGCTCGATCGTCAACGTCAGCGGGATGAGCTTCGGCGCCATTTCCGAGCCCGCCGTGCGTGCGCTGTCCAGGGGCGCGGCCGAAGCCGGCTGCTGGATGGATACGGGCGAAGGTGGGCTTGCGCCGTACCATCTCGAGGGCGGCTGCGACATCATCATGCAGATCGGTACGGCCAAGTACGGTATCCGTACCGAGGACGGCGAGTTCTCGCCGCAGCGGGCCAGGGAGCTCGCCAAGGTGGTGAAGGCGTTCGAAATCAAGCTTTCGCAGGGCGCCAAGCCGGGCAAGGGCGGCGTGCTGCCGGGGGCGAAGGTGACCGAGGAGATCGCGCGCATCCGCGGCATTCCCGCCGGCGTGGACTCGATCAGTCCTAACCGCCATACGGATATTGCCGACATGGCCACACTGCTCGACCGCGTCGCGTATGTGCGCGATCTGACCGGGCGTCCGGTGGGCATCAAGACGGCGATCGGCGGCTGGGAGTTCATCAACGAATTGTGCGAGCAGGTTCTCAGTCGCGGCCTGGAGTACGCGCCCGATTTCCTGGCGATCGACGGCGGCGAAGGCGGTTCCGGCGCTGCGCCCCAGACGCTCGCCGATCACATGAGCCTGCCGATCGCAGAAGCGTTGCCGCGAGTGGTCGACGCGCTCATCGAAGCGGGTCTGAGGGAGCGCGTGCGGGTCGTTGCTTCCGGCAAGCTCGTCACCTCGGCCAGGGCGGCCTGGGCGCTGTGCGTCGGCGCCGACTTCGTCAACACCGCCCGCGGCTTCATGTTCGCGCTCGGCTGCATCCAGGCGCTTCGCTGCCACCAGAACACCTGTCCGACCGGGGTTTCCACCCACAACCGGCGCCTGCAGCGCGGGCTGGTGGTCGAAGAGAAATACCTGCGCGTAGCGAACTACTGCCGCAACATGAACAAGGAAATCGACATGATCGCTCACTCGTGCGGCTGCGGCCATGCACGCGAGTTGCGCCGCGAGCATGTCCGGATCGTGCGCAGCGCCGACAACAGCGTCGCGCTCAATATGCTCTACCCCTATCCCGAGGCGGGCAGCGCGCGCCGGCCGGCGATGCGGGCAACTTCGTAAGGCAAGTGGGGTCAGGTCTTGCTCGTTGCATCACGTGCTGCCCAAGGTGCCGAAAATTTCGGCGCGCGATGCAACGAGCAAGACCTGACCCCGCCGGCGGCCGTGCGATGCAGGAGCAAGACCCCGCCGGGACGGTCGGCTGCTTCCAGGCGCGCAATGCAGTTTCTGCGCGGGCCCGGAATTTGATCGCAGGGGCTCGGGTTTTGGATTTGCGGACCAAGCCTCAATAGGTGGACCGTGACCGAGCGGCACCGCGCGCGCCAGGTTGAAATGGTGTCGCAGTCCCCCATCTAGACCCCAACCTAGAAGCCACGGGATTGAGCCGATGCGATTCGACAAGTTCACGACCAAGTTTCAGCAGGCCTTCGCCGATGCCCAGAGCGTCGCTGTGGGGAACGACAATCCCTACATCGAGCCTCAACACCTGTTTTCCGCCCTGCTCGAACAGGACGATGGCGGCGCAGCCTCGCTGCTGGCGCGCGCCGGCGCGAACGTGCAAGGGCTCAAGGACGCCTTGAAGGAAAGCATTCGCCGTCTGCCGAAGGTCGAAGGCACAGGCGGGGAGGTGAACATCTCCCGCGACCTGTCCAATCTCCTCAACCTCACCGACAAGGAAGCGCAGAAGCGGGGCGACCAGTTCATCGCCTCGGAGTTGTTCCTGCTGGCTGCGCTGCAGGACAAGGGCGAAACCGGCCGTCTGCTCAAGCAGTACGGCGTCACTCGCCAATCGCTCGACCAGGCGATCAGCGCCGTGCGCGGCGGCGAGAACGTCTCCAGCCAGGAGGCGGAAGGCTCTCGCGAAGCGCTCAAGAAATACACCATCGATCTCACCGAGCTTGCCCGTGCCGGCAAGCTGGATCCCGTGATCGGCCGCGACGACGAAATTCGCCGCGTGATTCAGATCCTGCAGCGCCGCACCAAGAACAACCCGGTGTTGATCGGCGAGCCCGGCGTGGGCAAAACCGCGATCGTCGAAGGCCTGGCGCAGCGCATCGTTAACGAAGAGGTGCCGGAGACGCTCAAAGGCAAGCGCGTGCTGTCGCTCGACATGGCGGCTCTGCTGGCCGGTGCAAAGTATCGTGGCGAGTTCGAGGAACGCCTGAAGACCGTGCTGAAGGAGATCTCCCAGGACAGCGGGCGCACCATCGTCTTCATCGACGAGCTGCACACCATGGTCGGCGCCGGCAAAGCCGAGGGTGCGATCGACGCCGGCAACATGTTGAAGCCCGCGCTCGCCCGCGGCGAGCTGCATTGCGTCGGCGCAACCACGCTCGACGAGTACCGCAAGTACGTGGAGAAGGACGCGGCGCTGGAACGGCGCTTCCAGAAAGTTCTGGTCGACGAACCGAGCGTGGAGAGCACCATCGCGATCCTGCGCGGACTGCAGGAGAAATACGAGGTGCACCACGGCGTCGAGATCACCGACCCGGCGATCGTCGCCGCGGCGGAGCTCTCGCACCGCTACATCACCGACCGCTTCCTGCCCGACAAGGCGATCGACCTGATCGACGAGGCGGGCGCGCGCATCAAGATGGAGATCGACTCCAAGCCCGAGGAGATGGACAGGCTCGATCGGCGCCTGATCCAGCTCAAGATCGAGCGCGAGGCGGTGAAGAAGGAAACCGACGAGGCTTCGCGCAAGCGCCTGGAGCTGATCGACGGCGAGATCGAGCGCCTGTCCAAGCAGTATGCCGACCTGGAAGAGATCTGGAAGGCGGAGAAAGCGCAGGTGCAGGGCTCGCAGCACATCAAGGAAGAGCTCGACCGGCTGAAGAACGAGATGGAAGCGGCCAAGCGCAAGGGCGATTGGCAGAAGATGTCGGAGATTCAGTACGGCCAGATTCCGCAGCTCGAAGCCCAGCTGAAGGCGGCCGATACCAGCGACAAGGCGAACGCGGCGCGTCCGCGGCTGCTGCGCACGCAAGTCGGCGCGGAAGAGATCGCCGAGGTCGTCTCGCGCGCGACCGGCATCCCGGTTTCCAAGATGATGCAGGGCGAGCGCATGAAGCTCTTGCAGATGGAGTCCAAGCTGCACGAGCGGGTCGTGGGGCAGGACGAGGCGGTGCGGCTGGTGGCGGACGCGATCCGGCGCTCGCGCGCGGGCCTGTCGGACCCGAAGCGTCCCTATGGCTCGTTCCTGTTCCTGGGGCCGACTGGCGTGGGCAAGACCGAGCTCTGCAAGGCGCTGGCCGAATTCCTGTTCGATTCGGAGGAGCACCTGATCCGCATCGACATGTCGGAGTTCATGGAGAAGCATTCGGTGGCGCGCTTGATCGGCGCGCCTCCGGGCTACGTCGGCTACGAGGAAGGCGGCTATCTCACCGAAGCGGTGCGGCGCAAGCCTTACGCTGTGATCCTGCTCGACGAGGTCGAAAAGGCGCACCCGGATGTGTTCAACGTGCTGCTGCAGGTGCTCGACGACGGCCGCATGACCGACGGCCAGGGTCGCACGGTGGACTTCAAGAACACCGTGATCGTCATGACCTCGAACCTGGGGTCGCAGATGATCCAGCAGATGAGCGGCGACGATTACCAGGCGATCAAGGCTGCGGTGCTGGCGGAAGTGAAGACGCAGTTCCGGCCGGAGTTCGTCAACCGGATCGACGAGATCGTGGTGTTCCACGCGCTCGACGACAAGCACATCAAGTCGATTGCGAAGATCCAGCTCGGGTATCTCGAGAAGCGGCTCGCGGCGATGGAGATGCACTTGACCGTCACTGACGCGGCGCTGGCGAAGCTTGCGGACGCCGGTTTCGATCCGCTTTACGGCGCGCGGCCGTTGAAGCGCGCGATCCAGGCCGAGATCGAGAATCCGCTGGCGCGAGAGATCCTCGAAGGCCATTTCGGGCCGAAGGATCGGATCGTGGTCGACGTTCGTAACGGCCGCATCGCCTTCGAGCGCACAGCCGACGCCGAGAGCGTCGCGGCCTGAGGAGACCCACACCACCCCGGCGCTGCGCGCCACCCCTCCTCCTGAGAGGAGGGGAAAGCCAAGATTCCCCTCCTGCCAAGGAGGTTGTAGCTGAGCGGCTTGCGGTGGGATCGAACTGGGAAAGCCAAGATGTTCCCCTCCTGCCAAGGGGGTTGTAGCTGAGCGGCTTGGCGGTGGGATCGAACTGGGAAAGCCAAGATGTTCCCCTCCTGCCAAGGAGGGGCGGGACGCGACAAAGTTGCGGACGGGGTGGTCCTCACGCATGAGCACATCATCGGCCCTCCGCCACACGCATCGCGGCGTATCCGTGGGTACGCCGCTTTTTCTTTGCTTATCGCGTTCAGCGTGGCGCCTGAAGGGGGCTATAGCTCGAGCTTGCCGGCATACCCGGTGAGCTCCATGTAGCCGCGCCCCGCGGGCTGGCCGTGGACGAGCGCCGTCACCGCGCCTTCCCAGTAAACCGCGCCGGTGGTGATGCGCGCGTCGTTCTCCTGGTCGTCCATCATCGGCACGAGCTCGACTCGCAGATCGCCGACGCGTAGCTCCATCGCCACCGGGTAGGTTGCGCCGGTGCGTGGGCTGCGCCATGTGCGCTTGGGGCTCCAGACGACCTCGTCCGGCGCGAACGTGCGGCGCTGTTGCGCCCTTTTCAGCGTAGCCGCCGCCCAGAACGTTCTGCCGTCGCGGGTGCGCATGCGAAACGCCATCAGCGCCGAGCCGTCGTCGAGATTGATCCCGGTCCAGTCCCAGCCGACCGCTTGCGGCGCCATGTATTCACTCGACCACTCGTGGTCGAACCAAGCCGAACCGAGCACGTCGCGCGTGCGGCCTTCGATGCGCACCTGGCCGCCGACGCGCAGATGCGGCAGGCTGTAGTAATAGCTCGCCGACTCGGGCCGCGGGCCCTTGCGGCTGTAGCCGCCATCGCCCTGCAGCAGCGGCGGCTGGGTCGGATCGAGTTGGAGGTCGAGAGTGAAATCGCCCGCATCGATGCGTGTTGCATAGCCCGCAGCGTTCGTTCGCAAGTACCAATCGTCGATGTGCACGGCGGTCCGGCCCGTAGCCGCTTCCGCCAGGCCGAAACCCGCGCGCGCACCGCGTTGTACGTGCCGCAACCGGCCGTGGGCTCGCTCGGACACCGCGGCATGCAGGATAAGGATGTCGCGCGGATCGAAGCGGCTCGGATTGCCGCTCGCCGGATGCGGGCGGGCGCGAAAGAACGTCACCTGGAACCCCAGCGGCTCGCCGGCGCCATCGAGCCATCCGGTCACGTACCACCACTCGGTGCGAAATCCGGGATGACTGCCTTCGTCCTCGGGAAAGCGCAAGACGCGCCCGGGCACCACCGGGGCGAAGCCGCTTTGCGCCGCGCGGGCTGTGGCAGGCAGCGCGATCACGGCCAGCGCGCCTTTCAGGCACTCGCGTCGATTCATCACCAGTCTTCTTTCACGGCAACGACAATGTCCTCGCCCAGCGCCCGGCGCACACTCACGCCTGCAGTCAGAGCAGCGCACACGCTCAAGGCCGCCGCCAGGGCGGCGAGCGGGATCCACGGCACATGGATCTCCATGGACCAGTGGAACGATTGCCGGTTGATGACGTGAACCAGGATGATGCTCATCGCGCCGCCCACGACCAGCCCCGCAAACGCGCCGAGCGCGCCGACGACGCCGCCCTCGATCGCGAGCGAGCGGCCGATTTGCCTGCGTGACATGCCGACGTGATGCAGCATGCTCAGCTCGCGCCGGCGCGCCAAGGCCTGCGCGCTCGCGCCGACGCTGATCCCGAACAACCCGATGACGACGGCTACGACTTCGAGGAGGTAGGTGACGGCGAAGGTTCGATCGAACCGTGCGAGCGACGACTCGCGCAGCGAGCGGGGTTCGCGCAATTCGAGCTCGGGGCCCAACCCGAGCGTTGCGCGCAGCGTTTCGGCCGCACGCGACGGATCCATGCCGGGACGCAGCCAGATCCACGCTTCGTTCGCTCTCGCATCGCCCCCGGCACGGAGGTATTCGGCGCGCGGCATGAGCACGGCACCGCCTTGGCGCACGTAATCGCGCCAGATTCCGGCCACGGTTGCGGTGACCGTCTCGCCGCTCAGCGGAATTTCCACGCGCTTGCCGATGTCGAGCGCGAACAGCTCACGCGCCGCTTCGGAAACCCAGATCGGCGCCGAGCCGTCCTGCGGCAGGCGTTGCGGCGAAACCCATTGCAGCGCCTCGGGCCGCTGCGGATCCAGATCGCGCGCGATGAGCGTGACCGGCGGGCGGCGCGGGTCGAGCACGATCGAATCGAAGCGCGAAAACGCGATACGGTCCACGCCGTCCACGGCTCGCATGCGCTCCTGCGTGCCAGGGTCGATCCAGGCGCTCGCAGCCCTGCCGCCGCGCGCATACAGGTCGGCCGGCAGCACCGCGTGCAGCCAGGTATCCAGCGACTGGCGAAACGAGGCGATCATGATCAGCATCGCGACCGTGAGGCTCATCGCAGCGAGGATCGCCGCAAGGCTGATGCTGGCGTAGCGCGGTGCACCGCGCAGCTGCTGGAGCGCGAGACGGCTTGCAGGCCGTTGCGGCAGCGGCACATCGCTCAACGCCAAGCGTGCATAGGCCGGCATGAACATGAGCGCTGCGAGCAGCAGGCAGGCGAGCGAGGCATAGCCGAATAGCGGCAGGCCGTCGACGGCCGGCAAGGTGCCAAGCACGCCTGCCAGCGCGGCCAGAGCCGCGGCCGGAAGCCAGTGCGGTCGGTATACGTGAATGCGCTGCTCGGCCCCGCTGCGAAGCGCCGGTGCCGGAGCGGCCGCCGCGGCTTCCATGGCCGGCGCCAAGCCGCCCAACACGCTTGCCACGATGCCGCAGGCGGCGATCGCCGTAAGGCCAACCGGATCGATGTGCAAGCGCGCAACCACGCCGGCAAAAAAGCCTGCACCGAGGTCGCCGCCCAGGTGCGCGATCGCAATGCCGGCGGTAACGATGCCCAGCAGCAAACCGAGTATCGTTCCGATGACCCCGAGCACCCCGGTCTCGACAGCGAGCAAGGCGCCCAGCATGCGCGCGGGCAGGCCGAGCGCCCGCAACAGCGCGAAGTGCGTGCGCCGGCGCAGCATCGACAAGGCTTGGGTCGAATAGACCAGCACCGCGCCGGTGAAGAGCGAAACCAGCGCCAGCATGTTCAGATTGACCCGGTAGGCGCGCGACAAAGCGAGGCCTTGTTCGGCTGCAACGTCGGACTTGGAAGCGACGACCCCGGGCGGCAGCTCGGCATTGATTGCCGCCACGGTGCGACCGAGCTCGGCGCCCGGGCGCAAGCGGACGTCCAGCCGGGTCAGCACGCCGAGGCGATCGAACGCCCACTGCGCCGAGGCGATATCCATCAGGGCGAGCGGCTGGCGAGTTGCGTCGTTCAGGGGCAAGACCGCGATCACGCGGAGCTCGACGCTGCTCAGGCCCGACTGCGCGCGCAGGACGTCGCCCGCGGCGGCGCCGAGCGCCTGCGCCGCGGCAAGACTCAACATGACAGTGTTCGGGGCGAGCAAATCGATCAGGTGCGCCTGCGCCTCCCCCAGCAGGCCGGGCTGCAGCTCCAGCGCGCGCAACGGATCGATCCCCTGGATGCGCAGGACACCTGCAGGCTGCACCAGCTTGGCGTCGATCTCGAGGACCGGGCTCACCGCCGCGACTTCGGGGCGGCGCGCGAGACGCGGATAGAGCATCTCGTCGAAGCCGGAACGTGGCCCGCGCACGTTGAGATCTGCGGCTCCGGTGAGGCCGCGGACCGCGGCGGTAAATTCCGCAGCTGCCGAGTGGTTGATGAGATGCACCGCGCAGGCGAGCGCGACGCCGAGTGCGATGGCCAGCACCGTGAGCGCAAGCCGGCCGCGATTTCCCGACCATGCACCCCAGATGATGTGGCGCGCGAGCGCAGCGAAGGCGGCAAGCGGCATCAGCGTGCGGCGAGCTCGAGTCCCGCGGTGCTCAGGTTGTAGATCCGATCGGCGCTGCGCGCGGCAGTCGCGGAATGCGTAACCAGGATGCATGCGGCTGCGGCTGTGTCCGTCTGGCTGCGAAGCAGAGCCAGCACGTCGGCTGCGTGCTCGACATCGAGATTCCCGGTCGGCTCGTCGGCGAGCACCAGGCGCGGGCGATGGATCAGCGCGCGCGCGATGGCAACCCGCTGCATCTCGCCGCCCGAGAGCTCGTGCGGCCGGGACTGCGCGCGCTGCGCCAATCCCACCCGGGCGAGCATGGCCTCGACGCGGTCGGCGCGTTCGGAAGCCGCGATGCCGGCCAGTACCAGAGGCAGAGCGGCGTTGTCGGCGACGCTAAGGTAGGGCAGAAGGTGAAAGGCCTGGAAGACGAAGCCGAGATGGCGGCGGCGAAACGCGGCCCGATCGTCTTCGGACAATTGGCCGATGTCGGTGGCCTCGAATCGAATCGAGCCCGCATCAGCCCGGTCGAGCCCTGCGATGAGGTTGAGGAGCGTGGATTTGCCGCTTCCGGACTCGCCCATGATGGCAACGAATTCGCCGCCGGCCAGGTCGAGATCGAGGCCGTCGAACAGCATCTGCGGCGCAGTGCCGGCGAACGATTTGCGCAAGCCCCGGATCGTGAGCACAGGGCGCGCGCGGGCGCTATTTGGAGCGCGAACCGCCTAGCAGGACTGCCGTCTCGCGGCTGGGCCGCCGCCTGCGCCCCGGTTGCACCTCGGCGGCCGGCTTGCTGGCGGCGGTGGCGTCGTTGGCGGGCTCGTACGGCTTGCTGAAGTCGAATCCATCCTCGGCCACCGCCTTGGCTGCCGGCGCGGGGCGGTGGCCGCGCGCAGCCGATACGCGATTTTCGCTGCGCGGATCACGGCCATGCCGCTCGCGTGCATGCGCGCGCGGTTCACTCCGTACGCCCGGTGCGGATGCAGCGCCGCCAAATTCGAGCGCCTCGCGTGGGATGTCGCGCTTGAGCAGCCGCTCGATATCCGCGAGCAGCTTGTACTCTTCCGGCTCCACCAGGGAAATCGCTTCGCCGCTGCTGCCGGCGCGGCCGGTGCGACCGATGCGATGCAAGTAGTCCTCCGGGGAATAGGGCAGCTCGTAGTTGACGACGATCGGCAGCTCTTCGATGTCGATGCCGCGCGAGGCGACATCGGTGGCGACCAGCACGCGCACTGCCCCGGTCTTGAAATCCGCCAGCGCTTTCTCGCGCTCCGCCTGGGTGCGGTTGCTGTGAATGGCGGTGGCATCGATGCCGTCGCGCTCAAGTCCTCGCGCCAGCCGGTTCGCGCCCAGGCGCGTGCGCGTGAACACGAGCACTTGGCGCAGTTCGCGCGACTTCACCAGGTGCGCGAGCGCGCGCCGCTTGTCTTCGCCGCCCACCGCGTAGGCCTGGTGGGTCACGCTTTCCGCCGCCGTATTGCGCGGTGCAACCGCGATCAGAATCGGCCGATTGAGCAACTCGTCCGCCAGCTTGCGAATCTCGTCGGAGAATGTGGCCGAGAACAGCAGGTTCTGGCGCTGCGCCGGGATGGTGGCGAGAATGCGCTTGATGTCGGGCAGGAAGCCCATATCGAGCATCCGGTCCGCTTCGTCCAGCACCAGTATCTCGACGCGGCTCAGGTTCGCGGTGCGGCTGCGGACGTGGTCGAGCAGCCGTCCCGGCGTGGCGACCACGATCTCGACCCCGCCATGCAAGGCGCGTATCTGGGGATTCATGTCCACACCGCCGTAGACGACGGTGGTTCGCAGCGGCACGTGCTTGCCGTAGCCCCGGAAGCTCTCGAAGACCTGCACCGCAAGCTCGCGCGTCGGCGTAAGCACGAGTGCCCGCACCGGGTGCCGTGCCGGCGAAGGGCTGGTGCTGGCGTGTGGCGCCAATAATTGCAGGATGGGAAGCGCGAAACTGGCTGTCTTGCCGGTCCCGGTCTGGGCGCTGCCCATGATGTCGCGGCGGGCCAGCACGGCGGGAATCGCCTGGCGCTGGATGGGGGTGGGCTCGGTGTAACCTTGCTCGGCAACGGCGCGCAGGAGCTCGGGAAGGAGCTCGAGGGCGTCGAAGGTGGCGGCAGTGCTTTGAGGGGCGGTGGCGGTATTCGCGGTCATACTCCAGGCGACCGCAATTGCCGATGGCGCGAAGAAGAGCGGATGGATCGCAGTCGCACGTGTGTGGGATCGGACTCGGAAAAGTACATGAAAGAAGGCGATTATAGACGCTGCTGCGGGTGCGGACCAAGGGCTTGACGTTCCTGCGCGGGCAGCGCTTGTCGATCCACCGTCTTTCACCCCTGGCGATCGCGCGCCTGCTTGCCATGGTGCGGGGCGGCCGTGAAGCGCAAGAAGAGCCTACAAGCTATTGATTTCCGGTCACGTCTGCAGCGACAATGGCATCTGTGGCGAAGCCGGTAGACGCTGCAGCGTGCCGGGGTTCGCCGAGCAATCGACGCGCAAGCTGCGAAGGGCGTGATGATCCAGTCGAGTGTTCCTGTTCGCGGGACGCAGAATCCGGTCAACTTTCCGTTGATTCTGACCCTCGACATGCACGGCGTTCCACACCGCTGGATCACCTGGCAGCACGCCTGCTACTACTACGCCAAGGAACGCATCGCCTGGTCTCTCGGCGCCACGGCGTTCACGATCTACGGCGGTCTGTCGCGCATCTCGGGCGAGCGTTCGCACATCTCGGCTTCGAGCATCATCGCCATCAAGGGCAAGGCGATGGCGATTCGCTCGTTCAATAACGTTCCGCCGCTGAGCAATCGGGAACTGTTCCATCGCGACAGGCACTTGTGCGCCTATTGCGGCGGCATATTCAGCACCACGCGGCTTACGCGCGACCACATCACGCCCTTTTCGCGCGGCGGGCGCGATACCTGGATGAACGTCGTGACCGCATGCCGCTCTTGCAACGAGCGCAAGAGCGACCGGACGCCCGAGCAAGCCGGGATGGAGCTGCTGTACGCGCCGTACGTACCCAACCGCGCGGAATATTTGATACTGACCAACCGGCGCATTCTGCTCGATCAGATGGAATTCCTCTCGCAACACGTGCCGGCCCAAAGCCGCCTGCGCGCGACGGCGTAAGCCGGTCTCCGGCACGCTCTCGGCGCTGTCAGCGCCCGTGCCGGCGCCGCTACCTACACCCGGAACTCCGCGCCCGCCCCCGGAGGGGCCTGCAGGCGGGAAGATGCGCTCTGCTATGATGAATATTCGATTCCTGGCGGATTGACTTGTCTTCCATCGCCATTCATCCCGCCGATCCGCAAGCCCGATTGATCCGCCGCGCCGCGGACTGCGTGCGCTCGGGCGGCGTGATCGCATATCCGACCGACACCACCTACGCGCTGGGCTGCCGCATCGGCGACAAGGATGCGTCGGACCGGATGCGCGCCATTCGGGCGCTCGCCCCGGAGCACCACCTGACGCTCGTCTGCTCCGGCATCGGGCAGGCGGCTCTGTACGCCCGGATGGACGATATGCGTTTCCGCACGATCAAGCGGGCCGGTTCGGGCGAATACGTGTTCATATTGCCCGCAACCCGGGAGGTTCCGAGGCGCCTGCAGCATCCGCAAAAAAAAGCGATCGGCGTGCGCCTGACCGTTCACCCGGTCGCGGCGGCGCTGATCGCCGAGCTTGCGGAGCCCTTGCTCAGCACGACCCTGCAGCTTCCCGGCGACGACTATCCCATGAACGATGCGGACGAGATCCGCGCCCGCATGGCCGGACGTATCGACTTGATCCTCGATGCGGGGCCGTGCGGCATGGAGCCGAGCACCGTGGTCGACCTCACCGGCGTCGCGCCGGTTGTCATCCGCAAGGGAAAGGGGCCGATCGACCGGCTCGGATTGCCCGCGACCGACTAGGAAGGGGGCGCGTATGGGAAATTTCTGTCATTGACGAGGTCCGATTCGCATGATGTTCGCTGACCGAGTGCTCTCCGGCATGCGCCCGACCGGAAACCTGCACCTCGGGCATTATCACGGGGTGCTGAAGAACTGGGTCAGGCTGCAGCACGAATACCAATGCCTGTTCTTCGTTGCCGATTGGCACGCGCTGACGACGCACTACGATGCGCCGAGCAGCATCGAGCACAACACCCGGGAAATGCTGATCGACTGGATCGCCGCCGGGGTCGATCCTTCACAGGCGGTGCTGTTCGTGCAGTCGCAAGTGCCGGAGCATGCCGAGTTGCACCTGCTCCTGTCGATGATCACGCCGCTGGGCTGGCTCGAGCGTGTGCCGACGTACAAGGAGCAGCAGGAGAAACTGTCGGAAAAGGATCTCTCGACCTATGGCTTTCTGGGCTATCCGCTGCTGCAGAGCGCCGACATCCTGATCTATCGGGCCAACATGGTCCCGGTGGGCGAGGATCAGGTCCCGCACGTGGAGTTCACGCGCGAGATCGCGCGGCGCTTCAACCATTTGTTCGGCAAGCCGCCCGGTTTCGAAGACAAGGCGGAGGAAGCGGTCAAGAAGCTCGGCAGCCGCCGCGCGCGCGTGTACCGGGATTTGCGCACCCGCTATCTCGAGCAGGGCGATACCGAGGCGCTTTCGTCGGCACGCGCCTTGCTGGACGAAGCGCAGAATGTCAGCCTGGGAGACCGGGAACGCCTGTTCGGCTACCTCGAAGGCGGAGGACGCATCATTCTCACGGAGCCCGAGGCGCTGCTCACGGAAGCAGCGCGCATGCCGGGAATCGACGGCCAGAAAATGTCGAAATCCTATGACAATACGATCGGGCTGCGCGAAGCGCCGGATTCGGTGGTGAAGAAGATACGCACCATGCCGACCGATCCCGCGCGCGTGCGCCGCACCGACCCGGGTGAACCGGAGAAATGCCCCGTCTGGCAGTTGCACCTGGTGTATTCGGACGAGCCGCGCAAGCAATGGGTGCTGCAAGGCTGCCGCAGCGCGGGCATCGGCTGCCTGCAATGCAAGCAGCCGGTGATCGACGCCATTCTGGAAGAGCAGAAGCCGATGCGCGAGCGCGCCGAGCCCTACGTGAAGGATTCGCTGCTGCTCAACAGCATCGTCGCCGATGGCTGCGAGCGGGCCAGGAAACTCGCGCAGGAGACGATGCGGGACGTTCGAAGTGTGATGGGGTTAACGTCGGATTGATCCAAGAGGATTGCAAACCTCCTTGAGATGACGGCCTGTCAACCGTTAATGTCCGAAGAGCAAGAAACCCGTCCGTAGCTGAGGTGTCGTCGCGTCCGCTGGTTTTACGACGGACGAACGACCCGCGTGCATCTATCGACGGACGTGTCGGAAAGTGAACGGAGCGTGCGAACTTGGCAATATTCGGCAAACTGAATCGATCGGACGACGAAAAGGGGCCGAGCAGCTTGCTGCCCGATGCCTCTGTCCCGGCCGACCGACCCGGGGCTGATCCGGACATTTGCCAGGTCAGTCCGAGCAGCCTCCTCGGTGACGAGCCGCCGCGGCATACGTATTCCAAGGAGGAGCGTGTCGGCGCGCTCGTCAGCCCCGAGACCCTTTTGCCGCGCCCGCCTGTTCCACAGTCTCGAGGGTGGAACAAGTATGCATGGGGTGCCGGCTTCGTTGCGCTCGCACTGACCCTTTGGATAACGTTTCTCGCGTTAAAACCACAAAAGCCCATTCCCGAATTGATGGAAGAGGCCAAGGCGTACCAGGCGCGCGGCGACAACGTGGCGGCATCGATTCTGTTCAAGAACATCGTAGATCGGGAGCCCGAAAACTCCGAAGCGCACTTGCTGCTGGGCAAGGCGTACGTTGCCACGGGTGCGCTGTTGGATGCGGAGAATGCCTTGACGCGCGCCCGCGATCTCGGGGTGCCAGCGGCCGAGACGGTGCCGCTCGCCATGCAGATTCTGATCGACCTCGACCGGCACGAGGAGGTCTTGAAAGCGCTTGGCGATTCGAAACTGCTACTCGCAAAGGTGCCGAGCGAGACGATTGCGTTGCTGCTTGGACGGGCGTATCTCGGCGTCGGCAATACTGTCGACGCGCGGACACAGTTCAATATCGCGCGCAGCAAATTGCCGGGACCGGCGATGGCCGGTCTTGCCCGTGTGATGCTGCGAGAAGGCGACACGGATGGCGCGAGCAAGTTGCTCGACGACGTAATCGCCAAGCATCCGAGCACCGTCGAGGCGTGGCTCGCCAAAGGGGATCTGCTTCGGAGTCAGGAGAAGCCGACCGAGGCCGTTGCCGCGTACCGAGCGGCCGAGTCACTCGCGCCCAGCTCTCTGGACGCCATACTGAGCAGCGCGATCACCCTGATTGGCCAGGAAGAGCTGGTCGAGGCACGCAGGGAATTGCGCAAGGCGCGCTCCATTTCTCCTTCCAGTCATTTGCTCAGCTACGCAAACGCCGTACTGGCGCTGCGAGAGAAGCGCTACGACGAATGCCGCGAGTGGCTGCAGTCGGTGTTGAGCGTAGTGCCAAAGCATATGCCCACTGTGTACCTGGCCGGAATGCTCAATTTGACGGTCGGGAATCTGGAACAGGCGCAGGATGCCTTCAATGATTACCTCGTCAGGTTTCCCGGGAGCATTCAAGCGCGAAAAATGCTCGCTATCGTATTGCTGAAAAAGCAGCGGCCTCAGGCGGCAGTCGACATTGTCGCACCGTTGGCCGAGCTGGATATCAAGGACGCAAGTTTTCTATTGGTCGCGGGCGAGGCATATCTTCAGATTGGAAGCACTGAACGCGCACGCGCGCTGCTGACCAAAGCCGCGCGCCTCGATTCCTCGAATCCTGCAATCCTGACCAGTCTTGGCACAGCGCAACTCGCCGCGGGTGCTCAAGACAGCGCAATCAGCGAGTATGAAAAGGCAGTTGCCCTCGAGCCTGCGAATCCGTTCCCGTACCGCCGCCTGGCGATAACCTTGATGGCGAAAGGATGGATCGACGAGGCCCTGGCCGTCGCCGCAAAGCTGGAAAAGCGCATGCCCGAAAGCCCCGAGCATCATTGGCTCCGCGGGCTCGCGTATTCATTGCAGAAGGATTCGGTGAAGGCGCGCGAAAGCTATGAAACGGCGCTCAAGGCAGACCCGACGTTTTTCCCGGCGGCTGTGGCGCTCGCGGAGCAGGCGCTGTCGAACGGCGATGCCGATGGTGCTCGCGCTCGCTTCGAGGCTTTGCTGAAGGCGAACCCGGCAAATTTGGATGCCTCGTTTGCGCTGGCGAAGCTGGATGCAACCGACGGAAAGGTGGATAAGGCGCTTTCCCGCGTGCAACGCATCGTCGACGCCTATCCCGATAACGTTACGGGACAGGTCCTGCTTGCGGAATTGCAGCGCCGGTCCGGCAAGCTCGACGCCGCGCTTGGCACGGCGCGCCGTGCCAGAGAAGCCGACCCGCTGAATCCCTCCGCGGCCGAGCTGCTCGGGAAACTACAGCTCGAAGCCAAGGATATCGCCGGCGCGGTCCAGTCCTTCACGGCCTTGGTGAATATGCGGCCGCGCTTCTTGCCGGGGCGCCTGCAGCTCGCGGAAGTCCAGAATTCCTCCGGTCAACGGCGGGCCGCAATTGTAACGCTGCAGGAAGCGCTGGCACTCGGCCCCGGAAACGCCCATACATTCGCGCTTCTTGTCGAGCTCCTGCTGCAAGAAAATCAATACACCGAGGCGTTCGACGTAGCGGATAAGGCCAAGAAGCAACTGCCAAAACGTGCCATCGGATTGGCGCTCGAGGGCGAAATTCACTTGGCTCAAGGCGATGCAAAACAGGCTCTTGTTGCCTTCAAGTCAGCGATTCTGCTCGAGCCCATCGGTCGATTGCAGGTCCGCCTGCATCAGGCTGAATCCAGGCTACTGGGACGCGATGCGCCCATCGAACCGTTGCTCGACTGGGTCAAGAAGCATCCCAGCGATGGCCTGGTACAGCTCTATGCGGCAGACGCGCTGGTTCGATTTGGGCGTATCCCCGAAGCAATTCATTTGTACATGGCACTGCTCGAGCGCGATCCGAATAACTATCGCGTCCTGAACAACCTGGCCGATGCAATGGTGCGCCTGGGCGATCCAAGGGCGTTGGAATACGCTCGGCAAGCGTTCCAGACTCGCCCGAACGATCCCGTAATCGCCTCGACTTTGGGAATCGCATTTCTAAACCAAGGGAAAGTGGCTGAAGCGCTGCAGGTTCTCCGAAAAGCAGTGACACTCGATCCGGAGAATGGCGAGATCCGGTATCAATACGTTCTGGCTTTAGTCAAGATCGGGGACCGCGAACGTGCGAGGACCGAGCTTTCGGCGTTGCTGTCGACGGGCAAGCTGTTCCCTCAGCTCGCGGAGGCGCGAATGCTAGCGAACAAACTCTGACTGGTCGTCCGGATACCAGCGGCTTATTCCTTGTGCGTAAGCCGGTTTGAGTGGAGTTGTGCGTTCTTTCCTTGAATTGTAAATACATCTTTGGATTGCGTATGTCCCCGGCTGATTACTGACAGACAGCGGCCAGTCTCGGTGTGTCGAGTTTTTTTACAAACATTTATCGCGGAAGGACCGCTCTTACTCGCACGCCTTGTTGTCTTGAGACAACTTGTTCTAAAACAATATCTTGTATGATTGCGACCAATTTGGTGTGGAAGTTGCTTATTGACGTGCAGATCGGATAGTTCAGCGGGTAAGCTGGCCGCTTGCACCACATATTTTGGATGCTCAAATGAAAAACACGGCTGCGTGCGTAGTGCTTGGCCTAGGCTTGCTTTCGGCAGGCGGGATGGCGTCAGCAATTCAATACTCATGGAACCTTAACACTACAGGCACCAGTGGGCTGGGGGATTCCCTGAACTTCGGCAGCAGTCCAACTGGTAAAACGCTCAAGGTGTATGCGTTCGAGACAGACTATTCCGATGGGAGTGGTAAGCTGGAAGATGCCCGGGTCGTTGCAGATGGCTCTTGGGGTCTCGGGGTTCGGGGTAGCGGCGAGTCCGACTGGCCCGACAACTATACGCTGGACAACTCGGGTAAGGATCAAGTACTCGTTTTTGATTCGCAGATGGCTAATTTTGATTGGAGTTCGCTCGATCTTGGCTACATCTACTCCGGAGATAAATTGACATATTGGGCCGGCGATGGGGGCACAGGGTTTGATGTCGGTGATTTCAATGATTTCTGCCTGAGGTCAACGTGTTCCAGTGGCACGGTGTTGGGGGCGGCGGGCAGCGGCTTTACTTCATCGACTGTCCTGGGGTTAGCATCCTCGATGAGTCTCACAGGCAATAATTCCGGGCGCTACCTGGTTGTCTCGGGCCAATTACCGTCCAGCAATGGTTTTGAAAAATTCAAGGTCAGCTCGGCAGGCGGATACGGGCAGGCACCTGAGCCGCAATCGCTGGCTCTCATTGGGATCGGCCTGCTTGCAATGCTCGGCCTGCGGCGTCGGTCATCCATTACGAGAGGCCGTACCGAGCCGACGCCTGCTTGATCCACTCGATACTCGATGAACAAACGCCAGCCTTGCGCTGGCGTTTGTCGTTGATACGCCGCCACGCAAGGTTCAAGTATCGAGCAACGCCTGCGAACCGTGGCGGCTTGACTTCTGCTCCGCGATCAAGCTCATCGGGACTGAGCCGCTATAGCCCATGGGCTGTCGGCCGCTTGCTGCTCCGCCGGTTCAGTTCCTTGAGACGCCTACTGTACGGTTGTTCGGCACGCGGCGCTATCGCGATGCCAAGGGCATTCCGTGACGTCCTGTTGGGTGCTTGCTGTGTATGGGAAGCGCGAATTCTTCTGCTATAGGCTTCACGGTCGGTACGAGCATGACACGCAATGAAATCCGTGGCATCTGAGAGTTCGTTGCCAAAGCGCCACGCGCAAGCTGCCTGGGCCGACCCGCGTGCATGGCGTCTGCTGCCCCTCGAGACCTATCCAGCGGCGGTGGCCTTCGTCCAGACGATCCCCGGCAAGCTGACTCTGTTCGCCGTTTTCGCGGCGTTCATGAAACTGCACGCGATCGAAGGCTGGGTCGCAGGTCGAGCGACATGGCTGATTCTCACCGTGGTCGCCGCCGTGGTTTCGGTCGCGGGGCGCTACCGATACTACGTCCTGCTTGTCGGTGCGGGGATACTGCTGGCGCGCAATCCGACCTGGTTAGACTTTGATGCAGTCGAGACGGTGCTGAGGCAGGAATATCTGTACGGCATCTTCCATCTCGGTACGCTGCGAGCCGCCACGCTGATCGCCTGCGTTCCGCTCGCCATTCTGCTCATCTACCTCGCGCGCTGTTTTCGGAATCATCCGCTTGGGCGTGCTCCAGTCCTCGTGCAACACGTCGTCTACGCCTGTCTCCTCGGGCTGGCGACCTCGGGCGTGCTCGAGGATTATGTGCAGGTTGCAACGTGGAGTTTGTTGGCGACGTTTTCTGCGTACTTCTGGTATCTGGCGTACGCGCTCATCGACCAGCGACGCAGGGAGCCGGCGCCCATGGTGCTTCATCTGGCCACCTTCAATCCCTTCGCTTGGCCAACCCTCGTTCCCATGGGCAAAGGAGCTGCCAATTGGCGCAGCCTGGAGGCTACGACACCAGAAGAACTGGCAGTGACTCAGTTGAAGGCGGTCAAGCTGTTGGTGTGGGCGCTGCTGCTCAGCGGCATTCTTTCGGCTTTTCGCTGGTCGGTGTATGTAGAGCTCGGTATCCCGGAGCTCAAGGTTGCCTTCGATCACTTCCTGCAGGGGAAGTATGCGCCGACACCGTTCTCACTCGTCAGCGTGCTTGCGAGCCTGCCGGAGCGCTTGCTGCTCATTGCGATCATGGGCCACATCATCATCGCAACGGCCCGGCTTGCCGGATTCAGGCTCTTGCGCAATACCTATCGCCCGCTGTCCTCGCGTACCATCGCCGAGTTCTGGAACCGGTACGTGTATTACTTCAAAGAGATACTGGTCCACGTCTATTTTTATCCGACCTTCTTGCGGTGCTTCAAGCGCCATCCGAGGCTGCGAATCGCCTTTGCCACGTTGATGGCTGCCGGGATCGGCAACTTCCTGTTTCACTTTCTCATGCAGACACCGTCCATTGCCAAGTACGGGTTTGTCGAAGCCGTGGTCCGTATGCAGACCTACGCTTTCTATTGTCTGCTGTTGTCCGCCGGCATCATCGTCTCCCAGCTTCGTGCGCGCAGGCCTGCGCCGGACGCGGGGTGGTTGCGCTACCAGTTCTTTCCTTCGTTGGGCGTTGCTGCATTCTTCTGTTTCCTGTCGTTCTTCGATGGACCTCAGCGCCACGTGAGCTTGGCGCAACACTTCGAGTTCCTGGCGCTTTCGTTCGGGATTGCACATCTGTTCTGAGACAGTCCGAACTGAAGACGCGCCGCCTGAGAAATCCGGCCAGGTCGAGCCCTCCCGGCTTGAAACGTGTCGCGGTCCTGCGAGCTCGAACATGAAGTAAAATTTCGCGCATGACTGCGCACGCCGAGGTTGCCCCCATCGCCCGAATCCACGGCGAGCCGATCCTCGCAGTTCCCGAGGATCTCTACATCCCCCCCGACGCGCTCGAGGTCTTTCTGGAGACCTTCGAGGGACCGCTCGACCTGCTGCTCTACCTCATACGCAAGAACAATCTGGACGTGCTCGATATCCAGATGGCGAAGCTCACGGCGCAATATCTCGTCTACGTCGATATGATGCGGGCCAATCAGCTCGAGCTCGCGGCCGAGTATCTGCTCATGGCGGCCGTGCTGATCGAGATCAAGTCGCGGCTGCTGCTGCCGAAGCCGAAAGCCGCGCAGGACGAGGCGGCCGATCCGCGAGCCGAGCTGGTTCGGCGCCTGATGGAATACGAGAGAATCAAGCTCGCCGCGCAGAAGCTCAACGAGTTGCCGCAAGCCGGGCGCGATTTCCAGCTCGTGCAGGTCTGGATCGAAAACGTCTCGCCGCAGCGCCTGGCGCAGGTGAGGCCCGAGGATCTGCGCGAGGCGTGGCTCGGCATCGTTGCGCGTGCGAAAATCACCCAGCACCACAGGATCACGCGCGAACAGCTTTCGGTCAGGGAACGTATGACCCGGGTGCTGCGTGCGCTTCGCGGCGCCCAGTTCGTCGCATTCGAATCGCTGTTCGATGCAGCCGCGGGGTTGGGCGAACTGGTGGTCACCTTGCTTGCCATCCTGGAGCTTGCTCGCGAGGGGCTGGTGGACGTGACGCAACAGGAGGCCTACTCGCCGATCTACGTGCGTCTCACGGGAGACGGCAACGAGTTGGAGGCTGCTTGAATAGCTTGGATTTCATCCCAGAGCAATCACCCGCCGAGCCCCCGGACGAGACGGGGCTGGACATCGACCGGGCCAAGAACGTTCTCGAAACGGCGCTGTTGACGGCGCAAGAGCCCATATCGGTCAACGAGCTGCGCCGGCTCTTCGACCAGGATCTCGGCGCCGAGACCTTGCGCCGCCTGCTCGAAGACATCCGTCTGCAATGGGCAGGTCGGGGCGTGGAGCTGGTGAGCGTGGCAAGCGGCTGGCGCTTTCGGGCCAAGCCCGAGATGCAGGGTTTTCTCGATCGCCTGAACCCGCAGAAGCCGCCCAGGTACTCCCGGGCCGTGCTGGAAACGCTGGCGATCATCGCCTATCGGCAGCCGGTCACGCGCGGCGATATCGAGGAAGTGCGCGGGGTCGTGGTATCGACCAACATCGTCAAGGCGCTCGAGGCGCGTGGCTGGATCGAAGTGATCGGGCACCGCGAGGTGCCGGGACGTCCCGCCCTCTATGCCACGACCCGGCAGTTCCTGGACGACCTTTGCTTGCGATCGCTGGAGGAGCTGCCCGCGCTGGAGGATCTGGGGGCGCTGGTCGAAAGCGCTCCGGCTTCGGAACGGGCTCTGCGTGACGAACGTTCAGCCAGCGCCGGAGAGGGCATGATGTCGGCGGAAGCCGATTTGCCTGGCGAACATGCCGATGCGGCGGCCAAGCCGGACGCAGCAGGATCGGACACTCAGGCGGATGTCATCCCGGACACTGGAGCAACCAGCACCCAGGCGGATGCCATCCCGGACGCGCGAGCGAACCAGCCCGTGCGCGGATAGAACGGGGCAATGGGCGCGGTCTTGCTGGTTACACCGCGCAGCGATGAGGCAGCCGAGTGGGGTCGCCTGCTGCGTGAGCGTATTGCGGGCGTTGACTTTCGAATCCATCCCGAAGGGGGGAACCCCGCCGACGTCGATGTCGTCCTGGCGTGGAAACCGCCGCACGGGCTGCTGGCAACGTTCCCGCGGCTCGAGCTGATCTGTTCGCTCGGCATGGGCGTCGATCACCTGCTATCGGATCCCGATCTGCCGCGCGCCGTACCGATCGCGCGTCTGGTCGACCGCAACATGATCGAGCAGATGAGCGAATACGCGCTCTATGCGGTCCTGCATTTCCACCGCCGCTTCGATGTTTACGAGCGCTTTCAGCTCGAGCGGCGCTGGCAGGAACTGCCGCTCCCGCACACGGGGTCGCGACGGGTCGGGGTCATGGGCCTGGGTGCCAACGGCGCGGATTGCGCGCGCAAGCTGGCGGCGCTGGGCTTCAACGTGCTCGGCTGGAGCCGCACCCCAAAGCATATGGCGGGCGTCGAGTGCCTGCATGGCGCCGACGACCTGCCGCGCTTTCTCCGCGAAACCGAAATACTGGTCGTCGCCTTGCCGCAGACAGCGGCCACGGCGGGGATACTGAACGCGCGCACGCTGTCCTTGCTGCCGCGCGGCTGCTACGTCGTCAATATGGCCCGGGGCGGGCTCGTTGTCGAAGCGGATTTGCTGCAGGCGTTGGATAGCGGCCAGGTCGCGGGCGCTTTCCTCGACGTGACCGAGCAAGAGCCCTTGCCGGCCGACCATCCGCTCTGGATCCATCCCAACGTGCGCTTGACCCCGCACATCGCCGGGCTTACCAATCCGCAGACTGCGATCGAGCCCATCGCGGAAAATATCCGCCGGCTGCGAGACGGACAGCCGTTGCTCGATCTGATCGACATCGGCCGGGGGTATTGACCGAGGGTTACACGGGTCAGCGTGCCGAGTGACCCGTCAGCTTCACTTCGACCTTTTCGTCCAGTCCGGAGTAATACTCGCGCAGGACGTCCAGGACCTCGGGCCGGCTGAACTCGGCCGGGACCGGCGCGCCCTCGGAAAGCATCTTGCGAAGCTTCGTGCCGGATAGCAGCAGTCGGTCTTCGGGTGCATGCGGGCAGGTGCGGTCCGAGGCCATGCCGCCGCATTGATAGCACCAGAACGTCCAGTCGATTTTCAAGGGCTTCGTTTCCAGCGCACCCTGCGGGATTTGGTCGAAGATGCGATGCGCGTCGAACGGACCGTAGTAGCTGCCGACCCCGGCGTGGTCGCGGCCGAGAATCTGGTAGGCGCAGCCGTAGTTCTGCCGGAATAGCGCGTGCAACAGTGCTTCTCGTGGACCCGCGTAGCGCATGTCGAGCGGATAGCCCGATTGCAGCACGGTATCGGCCACGAAATACTTGTCGAGCAAAGTGCCGATCGCGCGCGTACGCACTTCGGCCGGGATGTCCCCCGGCTTGAGATTGCCCAGGAGCGAATGAACCAGCACGCCGTCGCAGATTTCGATTGCGATCTTGGCCAGATACTCATGCGAACGGTGCATCGGATTGCGTGTCTGGAAGGCGGCGACCGTCGACCAGCCCTTGCTTTCGAAGGCGGCGCGGGTCTGCGCCGGGGTCATGAAAAGCCCCGGGTAGCGTTGTGCAAAACCGCCGTCGGAAAGCACTCGCACCGGACCGGCGAGGTTCACCTCCGCCTGGTCCATGACCATACGCACGCCCGGGTGCTCGCAATCCTCGGTGCGAAAGACGCTGCGGCATTCGAACACCTTGTCGATGGGATACTTCTCGGTCACGGTCATGGTGGCCATGATTTCGTCGCTGGAGGCGTCCGCCAGCGCGATGTCAGCGCCCTCGCTGAACGCTCCAGCATGCGCACGGGAGGTGGACAGCGTGATCGGGATCGGCCAGAACAAGCCGTTTTCCAGGCACATGTCCCGGCAGACGCTGCGCCAATCGGCCGATGTCATGAAGCCCTCGAGCGGGGTGAAACCCCCGATGCCCAGCATGATGAGGTCGCCCCGCTCCCGCGAGCTCACCGGCATCCGGGGAAGCGATTGCGCACGCCGGTACTCCTCATGCAGCGTGTTGCCATGCAACAACCGCGGCAGCAAGTCGGCGCCGCCATGAGGGTGTGGTAATGCGTTCAAGGCTCTGTAAACCTCCTCTTTCAATCCACTCCGTCGCAGGGTAGCATTCTGCCGCGCTCGCAAAGATTTGGAATATTTATTGCTCCATAAGTGCTCCATAAGCCGCGCCGGCCGATGCGTACAAATCAGGGTGGGGCTGGCACCCGGCATCCCGTAACCGTAGTCGCCGACAACTGACAACCGGATCAGTGGTCGTCTTGCACCTGTCGAAAATATGCGCGAACGTCGCCGTACGCGGTCAACCGCACTTATACTGACCGCGCTGTCTTTGCTGTTGGCGCCGCTCGCCATGGCAAGCGACGATCCTTACCGCACCGAAAGTCTCACTCCCCCGGACCATCGTTCCCGCTGGATTCCCGCCAATACAGTCGATCCACCGACGCCCGTGCTCGAGGCCGTGCCCAGTAGCTCCGAAGCGCTCACCCTCGCGCAGTTGACGGACTTGGCATTGCGCAACAATCCGCGCACGAGGCAGGCATGGGCGAATGCGCGGTTCGAAGCCGCGCAGTACGGCATCGCAAAATCCGCACTGATGCCGCAGGTGGATCTGGTGCTGAATGCAAGCAGGGCGCGCGCGATATCGAACACCAGCGGGGTTGCAACGCCCGAACAGAATCGATATGGACCGAGCGTCAGCTTGTCGTATGTGCTGTACGACTTCGGCGCGCGGCAAGCGGAGGTGGAAGCACAAGCGTACCGCGTGCTCGCTGCGAACCTCACGCAGAACCGCGTTCTGCAAGAGGTCGTGTTCCAGGTCGAACAGGCGTACTTCCGACTGCTGGGCGTCGAGCAGTTGGTGCGCACCGGCAACCAGGTACTCAAGAGCATGGAAGCGACCCTGGACGCGGCGCGCCGCCGCCAGCAAGCGGGCCTCGCCACCATCGGCGACGTGTTCCGTTCCGAGACTGCGGTCGCGCAGGCGATTCTGAATCTGCGTCGAGCCGAGGGCGAAGTCGCCAAGGCCCGCGGGCAGATCGCGATTGCATGCGGTGTGCCGGTGACGACGCCGCTGCGCATTCAGCCTTTGCCCAACCAGCTCGCCGGCGCCCAGATGAAGGAAACCCTCGAGAGCATGCTGAAGAAAGCGAGCGCCAGTCGGCCGGACATGGCGGCCGCCGAGAGCCGGGTGCGGGCAGCCCGGGCGGGTGTGACCGCTGCCGCGAGCGCCGGCATGCCGAGCGTCGAACTGCGGCTGGAAGCCGCCCGCCAGTACTACACCGACGAGCGGCCGTTCGCCTACGGCAATTTGATCGGCTTCAACGTCCGGATTCCGTTGTTCGACGGCTGGCGTGACGACTATGCGGTGCGCCGTGCTAGAGCGCAGGTGAAGCAAGCCGAGGCCGCGCGCGATCTGCTCTACACCCAGACCGAGCTGGACGTCTGGCAAGCCTATTACGACCTGCAAACGGCGACCAGCGGCATCGCGGCGACCAAGGCGCTGGTGCAGGGCGCCACCCAGTCAGCGTCCGTGGCGGCTGCGCGTTATCAGCTCGGTGTCGGCAGCTTGCTCGATCTGCTTACAGCGCAAGCAGACGAGACGAATGCGCTCGTGCAGCAGATTCAATCGCATCTCGACTGGTATACCGCCCTGGCGCGACTCAATTTCGCGCTCGGTGCATCGGGCCACTTTGGGACTACTCCGTGAAACCGTTCTGGATCGTGTTCGTTGTCCTGGTCGCTGCCGCAGGCGGCGGCTATTACTGGTGGAATCACCAGGCAGCTGCCAAGTCCCAGGGCACCGAGGCCAGCGAAAAAGCGGAAGGCAAAGCCAAGGGAAGGAAGGGCCGTGGCGGGCCGGTGAGCGTGCGCACCATAACGCCCAAGCGCCAACCGATGCCGGTGCTGATCGATGCCGTCGGCACCGTCGAGTCGCAGCATAGCGTTGCTGTCCACCCGCAAGTGAGCGGCGTGCTGACCGCCGTCCGCTTCAAGGAAGGCGACTACGTGAAGAAGGGGCAGGTGCTGTTCGAGATCGACCCGCGTCCGATGCGGGCCGCGGTCGAGCAGTCGCAGGCAGCGGTGCGGCGCGACGAAGCGCAGCTTGCGCAAGCGCGAGCCCAGGAAGAACGCCTGCGCTCGCTGGTGGACAAGGATTATATTACCCGCCAGGAATACGATGTCGCAGCCACCTCCGCCAAATCCCTGGAGGCAACGGTGAACGCCAATCGAGCCGCGCTCGATCAGGCGCAGCTGCACCTGGCCTATTCGCGTATCGTCGCGCCGATTTCCGGGCGCACCGGAAGCCTGGGCGTGCGGGCCGGAAACTTGGTGAGCGCGGGCACCGGCGGCTCGCCCCTGGTCGTGATCAACAGTACCCGGCCGATCCTGGTTGCCATCCCGGTACCGCAACGCCATCTCGATGACGTACGCAAACAATGGGGCTCCCTCGATCTCAAAGTGGAGATCGCCGCGGATCGTGGCGAGCAAACCCTGGTCGAGGGAAGGCTGATATTCATCGACAATGCGGTCAACCCGGCGACCGGAACGATTCTTCTCAAGGCCGAAGTGCCGAACGAAAAAGAGCAGTTGTGGCCCGGGCAATTTCTCGCGGCGCGCATCGTGTTGCGTATCGAGCCGGATGCGATGGTATTGCCCGAGGGCGCCATACAGCCCGGCCAGGAAGGTCCGTTCGTGTTCGTGGCAGCCGATGGCCGGGCGCGAGTGAAAGACGTGGTGGTCGACCGGCAGATCGGCGAACAGGTCGTCATCGCCCAGGGCTTGGAGGGTAACGAGCGGATCATCATCGAAGTTCCGCCGACACTGGCCGCGAACTCTCCGGTCGTGCTGGCGGGCGAGAGCGGCAGAGGCAAGGGCAAAGGGAAAGGGAAAGGCAAGGTCAACGCAGAGTCCGCGCCGGCCGGGGCGCCATCGGGCGCGAGTGAACCCGCCACGCAGGAGGCTGCAAAGACGGAGGAGAGGCAATGAACGTCTCCCGCATCTTCATCGAACGGCCGGTTGCAACCAGCGTCCTTTTCGTTTGCGTGCTGTTCTTCGGCTGGCTCGGGTTCAACAGGCTGCCGGTCAACGACCTGCCGAACGTCGACTTCCCGACCATCACCGTGACAACCCGCTTGCCTGGTGCGAGCCCAGAGGTCATGGCCAATTCGGTTGCGCAACCGCTCGAGCGGGAGCTCTCGCGCATCGCCGGCGTGGACGAGATGACGTCGTCCTCGATCAGCGGCAATACCCGCATCACGCTGACCTTCTCGCTCGAGCGCGACATCGATTCCGCCGCTCAGGACGTTCAGACGGCGATCTCCCAGGCCATCCGGCGTCTGCCGGGGGACCTGCCCGAGCCGCCGGCGCTGCGCAAAGTGAATCCGTCCGACTTTTCGGTTCTGACGCTGGCGCTGTCCGCCCAGCATGTGCCGATGCAGAAGCTGGACGAGTTCGCCGACGTGCATATCGCTCAGCGCTTTTCCTCGGTCAACGGGGTCGCGCAGGTGCTCGTGTTCGGCTCGCAGAAATACGCCGTGCGCCTGTTCGTCGACCCGAATGCGCTGGCCACGCGAGGGCTCGGCCTCGACAAGGTCGTGGCAGCCGTTCAGAGCGCCAACTCCAACCTGCCATCCGGCTCCTTGCAGGGCAAGGCGCGCACCTACACGGTCAAGTCCGACGGAAAACTGCAGCGGGCCGCCGATTTCAATCCCCTCATCATCGCCTACAAGGACGGCAAGCCGGTGCGCTTCTCCGACATCGGCCGCGCAGTCGACGGGGTCGAGAACGACAAGATCCGCAGCTGGTACAACGGGGACCGGGCGCTCATCCTCGGCACCTACCGCCAGCCCGGATCGAATACCGTCGAGGTCGTGTCGAAGCTGCGCGAGATGATCCCGGAGATCGAGCGCGAATTGCCGGCGGGCGCGACGCTGCGGGTGCTTAACGATCGATCCGAGTTCATTCGCGATTCGATCCACGAGGTGAATTTCACGCTGCTGCTCTCGATGGTCCTGGTCGTGCTGGTGATTCTGGGCTTTTTGCGCAACCTGCGCGCGACCATCGTGACCGCCCTTATTCTGCCCGCATCGGTGATCGGAACGTTCGGCGTCATGCTCCTGCTCGGCTACAGCCTCAACAACCTGTCGTTGATGGCGATCACGCTGTCGGTCGGCTTCGTGGTCGACGACGCCATCGTGGTACTGGAGAACATCACCCGGCACATGGAAATGGGCAAGGACCGGATGCAGGCGGCCCTCGATGGCTCGCGCGAAATCGCTTCGACCATCGTGACCATGACCGTTTCGTTATCCGCGGTCTTTCTGCCGATCCTGTTCATGGAAGGTATGGTCGGGCGGCTGTTCCAGGAATTCGCGGTTACCGTTGGCGCGGCGGTTTTGATCTCCGGGGTCGTATCGCTGACGGTGACTCCGATGATGGCGAGCATCCTGCTGCGCCAGCAGCATAGCCACGGCAGGCTTTTCAATTGGTCCGAGCGGATGTTCGATGCGGTCCGGGACGGCTATGCATCGAGCCTGCGCTGGATGCTGGGCTACCAGGGCCTGGTTCTGCTCGCTTCGCTCGGCGTACTGGTCGCGATGGGATGGCTCTATCAGGAAGTCGCGAAGGGATTTATCCCGCGCCAGGATACCGGTGTCATCTTTGCAAATACCCGCGCTCGCGAGGGCGTCACCTTCAACGACATGATTCGCCACCAGCAGGCGGTCGCGGCAGTCATCCAGCGCAACGAGAACGTCGAGGCAGTGATGTCCACGGCGGGCCAGGGCACCGGCGGCGTCGTAGGAGAGAATGTCGGGCGCTTCATCGTTCGCCTGAAACCCCGCAGCGAGCGCAATGCCACTGCGGACGAGGTCATCCAGCAGATTCGGCGCGATGCGGCAGGTCTGCAGGGCGTGCGCGTCTTTCTTTCCAATCCGCCTGCGATTCGTCTCGGCGGCTCACTCTCGACCGGAGACTACCAGTTCGTACTTTCGGGTACCGAGCTTAAGGAGCTGTACCGGCCGGCAGAAGAGCTCGAAGCCCAGTTGCGGGCATTGCCCCTGATCACCGACGTCGCGAGCAACCTGGAGTTGCGCAATCCCGAGATACACGTGCGGATCCTTCGCGATCGCGCCTCCGCGCTCGGCATCAGCTCGCAGCAGATCGAGCTGGCGCTGTTCAATGCCTTCGGCGGCCGCCAGGTAAGTACGCTGTACGGTGCGACGGACCAGTTCGAAGTCCGCCTCGAGCTCGACCGCCGCTATCAGTCCGACATCAACGCCATGGAGACCCTGTTCGTGCAAAGCTCCACCGGTGCGATGGTACCGCTCTCCGCCGTTGCCGAGGTTCGCAGCGGCGTCGGACCGGTATCGGTCGCGCACCTGGGGCAGATGCCTTCGGTGATTCTTTCGTTCAATATTGCGGCCGGCGTTTCGGTGGGAGACGCGGTCGCGCGCGTGCAGCAGATTGCCGCCGAAACTCTACCTCCTGGAATTTCCACCACGTTCACGGGAAGCGCCAAGGCGTTCGAAGAGGCGTTCCGCACGCTACCCGTGCTGCTGCTCGTCACGGTGATTTTGATCTACATGATTCTGGCGATCCTGTACGAGCACTATGGTCACCCGTTCACCATCCTGACTGCTCTGCCGTTTGCCGGTTTCGGGGCGCTCGCAACGCTGCTGCTCTTCAATGAAGAGCTCAATATCTTCAGCTTCGTCGGCATCATCCTGCTGATCGGGCTGGTGAAGAAGAACGGCATCATGATGATCGACTTCGCGTTGCAGATTCAGCGCGAGCAAGGTGTGAAACCCGTGGATGCCATCGTCGAGGCGTGCCGCGTTCGCTTCCGTCCTATCATGATGACCACGATGGCCGCGATCCTGGGAACGCTGCCGATCGCACTCGGCTATGGGGCGGGCGCCGAAACGCGGCGACCACTCGGTATCGCGGTCGTCGGTGGGTTGGTGTTCTCGCAGTTTCTGACGCTCTATGTGACGCCGGTCTTTTACGTGGCGCTCGAGCGCATGGTGGGCTTCTTCCGCCGGCAGAAGTCCCCGCCCGTGGGCGATGTTGCCGGTTCTTAGATCCGGGACTCGGCGCGTGTGAGCGATCGGGACCGGTCGTTGCGGCGCGAGCAAAGACACCGCGATCGGGCGCATCGATCGCCGCTTCGTAGCGTCAAGGACGATAGTGTGTTCAGACGCTGCTAACGAGCCTGAACCATTGACCCGCGATGGGGCCGTTGCTAAACTTCGTGGCTCTGTGACGCGGGGTGGAGCAGTCCGGTAGCTCGTCGGGCTCATAACCCGAAGGTCGCAGGTTCAAATCCTGCCCCCGCTACCAAGCCTTGCGGCTTAAGTTCTTCGAAAAAATCCTGTGAAAGGCTTGCACAGGTCCTGATGGGCCGCTACAATCGCGGTCTTTCCTGGTTCCGGGCAACAGCAAGCGGAACCGCTCTTTAAAAACCTAACAGCCGATAGATGTGGGCGCCTGTTTTGCGGCGACCCGAGGCTCGGATTCGTCCAGGCTTCGGATTAGCTTCAAGAAATATGCGCTCGCATCGCTTCCCGCCGTGTCCTCACGGGTGCGGCGGGAGCAGTAATGTGAGCGTACTCGATTAAACTGAAGAGTTTGATCCTGGCTCAGATTGAACGCTGGCGGCATGCTTTACACATGCAAGTCGAACGGCAGCACGGGGGCAACCCTGGTGGCGAGTGGCGAACGGGTGAGTAATGCATCGGAACGTGCCCAGTAGTGGGGGATAACACATCGAAAGATGTGCTAATACCGCATACGCACTACGGTGGAAAGCGGGGGATCGTAAGACCTCGCGCTATTGGAGCGGCCGATGTCCGATTAGCTAGTTGGTAGGGTAATGGCCTACCAAGGCAACGATCGGTAGCTGGTCTGAGAGGATGATCAGCCACACTGGGACTGAGACACGGCCCAGACTCCTACGGGAGGCAGCAGTGGGGAATTTTGGACAATGGGCGCAAGCCTGATCCAGCCATGCCGCGTGAGTGAAGAAGGCCTTCGGGTTGTAAAGCTCTTTCGGCCGGAACGAAATCGTCCGGGCTAATACCCAGGACGGATGACGGTACCGGAAGAAGAAGCACCGGCTAACTACGTGCCAGCAGCCGCGGTAATACGTAGGGTGCAGGCGTTAATCGGAATTACTGGGCGTAAAGCGTGCGCAGGCGGCTTCTCAAGTCAGATGTGAAATCCCCGGGCTTAACCTGGGAACTGCGTTTGAAACTGGGAGGCTAGAGTGCGGCAGAGGGGGGTGGAATTCCACGTGTAGCAGTGAAATGCGTAGATATGTGGAGGAACACCGATGGCGAAGGCAGCCCCCTGGGCCTGCACTGACGCTCATGCACGAAAGCGTGGGGAGCAAACAGGATTAGATACCCTGGTAGTCCACGCCCTAAACTATGTCGACTAGTTGTTGGGGGAGTCTGTCCCTCAGTAACGTAGCTAACGCGTGAAGTCGACCGCCTGGGGAGTACGGTCGCAAGATTAAAACTCAAAGGAATTGACGGGGACCCGCACAAGCGGTGGATTATGTGGATTAATTCGATGCAACGCGAAGAACCTTACCTACCCTTGACATGCCAGGAATCCCGCAGAGATGTGGGGGTGCCCGAAAGGGAACCTGGACACAGGTGCTGCATGGCTGTCGTCAGCTCGTGTCGTGAGATGTTGGGTTAAGTCCCGCAACGAGCGCAACCCTTGCCATTAGTTGCTACATTCAGTTGGGCACTCTAATGGGACTGCCGGTGACAAACCGGAGGAAGGTGGGGATGACGTCAAGTCCTCATGGCCCTTATGGGTAGGGCTTCACACGTAATACAATGGCGCATACAGAGGGCTGCAACCCCGCGAGGGCGAGCCAATCCCAAAAAGTGCGTCGTAGTCCGGATTGTTCTCTGCAACTCGAGAGCATGAAGTCGGAATCGCTAGTAATCGCGGATCAGCATGTCGCGGTGAATACGTTCCCGGGTCTTGTACACACCGCCCGTCACACCATGGGAGTGGGGTTCACCAGAAGGCGTTAGCCTAACCGCAAGGAGGGCGACGACCACGGTGAGCTTCATGACTGGGGTGAAGTCGTAACAAGGTAGCCGTATCGGAAGGTGCGGCTGGATCACCTCCTTTCTAGAGCGAGCCTGCAGGGCAGGTGTCCACTTCTATCGGCTGTAGGCCAGAGCAGCCCGCTGGTGTTCTCGGGTGGCGCGCCGAGCAATCGTTGCGCCAGTCGCCGCGTTTCTTGGCTGCCACTTCGTTGCTGCACCGGGTCTGTAGCTCAGCTGGTTAGAGCACACGCTTGATAAGCGTGGGGTCGTTGGTTCAAGTCCAACCAGACCCACCACAGATTTCGGGGGTGTAGCTCAGTTGGGAGAGCGCCTGCTTTGCAAGCAGGAGGTCATCGGTTCGATCCCGTTCACCTCCACCATTATTCTGCGCCGTCGTTGCGGCATGCGAATGTGGAACCAGATGATCGGCAGCAGCTCAAAGAGCACCTCGTGTTGCTCTTCGACGTGCTGCCGGGGTTTTCTCGGCTGTTCTTTAAAAATTCGGAAGATACATGTTTGCTCGGGAGATATATCTCGGGCAGACACTGGGTTTGAGATTGCATCGAGGTCGAGCTTTAGTCGGCTCGCGCCTCGATCACCTATGGCACGTATCGATTCGATCGTCCGTCGGCAGTATGGGCGGATCGAGAGAGTCGGCAGGGCTATAGGGTCAAGCGAACAAGTGCATGTGGTGGATGCCTTGGCGATTACAGGCGATGAAGGACGTGGTAGCCTGCGAAAAGCCTCGGGGAGCTGGCAAACGAGCTTTGATCCGAGGATGTCCGAATGGGGAAACCCAACCCGCAAGGGTTACCTGAACCCGAATCCATAGGGTGAATGGGGCAAACCTCCTGAACTGAAACATCTCAGTAGGGAGAGGAACAGAAATCAACCGAGATTCCGAGAGTAGTGGCGAGCGAAATCGGAGCAGCCAGCATCTTTTAGCTGTGTGTCTAGCAGAACGGTCATGGAAAAGCCGGCCATAGTGGGTGATAGCCCCGTATGCGAAAGACGCGCAGTGGAACTAGGGATGCGACAAGTAGGGCGGGACACGTGAAATCCTGTCTGAAGATGGGGGGACCATCCTCCAAGGCTAAATACTCGTAATCGACCGATAGCGCACCAGTACCGTGAGGGAAAGGCGAAAAGAACCCCGGGAGGGGAGTGAAATAGATCCTGAAACCGCATGCATACAAACAGTGGGAGCCCCAGCTCCATGAGCCTTCGGGTTCTTTCGACGAGCGAGCTTGCGCGAAGCGCGAGCCGAGCGAGTCAAAAGAACTTCCCGATGAAATAGATCCGGGGAGTTCTTTCGACGAGCGAGCGCACACGCGAAGCGTGTGGGTGTGCGAGTCAAAAGAACTTTCGATGAAAATAGATCCTGGCCCTTATGGGGCAGGTAATCTGACCCGCGGCGGGTCAGATAGCAACGGTCGATGGGACCGAGCCGGTGACTTCGTTTCGCGTTTTGTGCGAAACGAAAGGCACCCCAGCTCGATGAGCCCATCGAGGGCTCATCGAGCTGGGGTGACTGCGTACCTTTTGTATAATGGGTCAGCGACTTACATTCATCAGCAAGCTTAACCGTCTAGGGTAGGCGCAGCGAAAGCGAGTCCGAACAGGGCGTTTAGTTGGTGGGTGTAGACCCGAAACCGGATGATCTACTCATGGCCAGGATGAAGGCAGGGTAACACCTGCTGGAGGTCCGAACCCACTACTGTTGAAAAAGTAGGGGATGAGCTGTGGGTAGGGGTGAAAGGCCAAACAAATCCGGAAATAGCTGGTTCTCTCCGAAAGCTATTTAGGTAGCGCCTCGCATATCACCTTCGGGGGTAGAGCACTGTTATGGCTAGGGGGCCGTATAGGTCTACCAAACCATTGCAAACTCCGAATACCGAAGAGTGCAAGTGCGGGAGACAGACATCGGGTGCTAACGTCCGGTGTCAAGAGGGAAACAACCCAGACCGCCGATTAAGGTCCCAAAGCACAGTTAAGTGGTAAACGAAGTGGGAAGGCTAAAACAGTCAGGAGGTTGGCTTAGAAGCAGCCATCCTTTAAAGAAAGCGTAATAGCTCACTGATCGAGTCGTCCTGCGCGGAAGATTCAACGGGGCTCAAACTGTGCACCGAAATCGCGGGTGTGAGCAATCCACCTGAAGTCGCTTCAAGCCGCCCAAGCTTGGACGAGGCTAACTTTCGCTAGCGAAAGTTAAGCAGCAGCTTGCTGCTGCGGCCGAGGCCAAAGCCACGCACTCACTGATCGAGCGCGTGGCGCCGGGCGAGACATCAAGGGAGCGACTTCAGGGGATTGCTCACGCGGTAGGAGAGCGTTCCGTAAGCCTGCGAAGGTGGCCTGTAAGGGCTGCTGGAGGTATCGGAAGTGCGAATGCTGACATGAGTAGCGATAAAGAGGGTGAAAAGCCCTCTCGCCGTAAGCCCAAGGTTTCCTGCGCAACGTTCATCGGCGCAGGGTGAGTCGGTCCCTAAGGCGAGGCCGAAAGGCGTAGTCGATGGAAAACAGGTCAATATTCCTGTACCGCAATCAGATGCGATGGGGGGACGAAGAAGGTTAAGCAATCCGGGTGTTGGACGTCCCGGTTCAAGCGTGTAGGTGGATCCGGTAGGCAAATCCGCTGGGTCAACACTGAGGCGTGACGACGAGTGGGGTTTCCCCGCGAAGTTGCCCATACCATGCTTCCAAGAAAATCCTCTAAGCTTCAGTCTGATAGCGACCGTACCGTAATCGGACACACGTGGGCGAGATGAGTATTCTCAGGCGCTTGAGAGAACTCGGGTGAAGGAACTCGGCAAATTAGCACCGTAACTTCGGGAGAAGGTGCGCCTCGATAAGGTGAAGGGCCTCGCGCCCGGAGCTGTAAGAGGCCGCAGTGAAATGGTGGCTGCGACTGTTTAATAAAAACACAGCACTCTGCAAACACGATAAGTGGACGTATAGGGTGTGACGCCTGCCCGGTGCCGGAAGGTTAAGTGATGGGGTGCAAGCTCTTGATCGAAGCCCCGGTAAACGGCGGCCGTAACTATAACGGTCCTAAGGTAGCGAAATTCCTTGTCGGGTAAGTTCCGACCTGCACGAATGGCGTAACGATGGCCACACTGTCTCCACCCGAGACTCAGCGAAGTTGAAATGTTTGCGAAGATGCAATCTCCCCGCTGCTAGACGGAAAGACCCTGTGCACCTTTACTGTAGCTTTACATTGGACTTTGACAAGGTCTGTGTAGGATAGGTGGGAGGCGTTGAGGCGCGGCCGCTAGGTCGCGCGGAGCCAACCTTGAAATACCACCCTGATGTTGTCGAGGTTCTAACCTAGCTCCCTGAACGGGAGCGGGGACCGTGTATGGCAGGCAGTTTGACTGGGGCGGTCTCCTCCTAAAGGGTAACGGAGGAGTGCGAAGGTACGCTTAGCGCGGTCGGCTATCGCGCTGAAAGTGCAATGGCAAAAGCGTGCTTGACTGCGAGACGGACATGTCGAGCAGGTGCGAAAGCAGGTCATAGTGATCCGGTGGTTCTGTATGGAAGGGCCATCGCTCAACGGATAAAAGGTACGCCGGGGATAACAGGCTGATTCCCCCCAAGAGTTCACATCGACGGGGGAGTTTGGCACCTCGATGTCGGCTCATCACATCCTGGGGCTGTAGCCGGTCCCAAGGGTATGGCTGTTCGCCATTTAAAGTGGTACGTGAGCTGGGTTTAA